>DATCHY010000448.1:0-10115 GCA_036508065.1 Geomonas sp.
AGGAACTGCTACGGGCACGGTTTCCGCTACAGATGGAAGCAAGCGAGGGGGGCGGCTATTCTTAGGCTACTTTGCCGAATCCAACTTTGACCATATCGAAACCGCCAATTTCAGGGACGGTATTTATTCTTATGGCGAAGACGTCAGCGGGATCAACGTGACGGATTGCAAATTTCGGAACGCAGAGCGCGGGGTAGTAATTTCAGGATATAACCCCCATATTGGGAGTAGCCTAATTTCCCGGCAGTTTGTACTTTCAAGGAATCAACTCATCAATACTGCTACTCAGGCGACCAATTACAACGTGATACAGGGGCGCGAATTATATAATCTGCAAAACATTGGCAGTATCGTTATGACTGATAGCATCTCAGAGTATGCCATAGAGCGCGCAGTATACTGCATATCTGTGGAGGATATTGTTTTAACCGGCTTTAAAATCAAGGGTTCGGAGGGAATAAAGTTCTCCGGTGATAACTTTGATCTATCAGGAACCGGGGGCTTAGTCGTAGATAAGAAAAGTCGCAATATTGTAATAGGAAACATACAACTTGACCTAATTGCGCGTAATAAGAATGCCTTTATCCTCCAGTTTGTAGATACTGTTATGATTAATGGAGTTATTGCAGACGGCAACCTATCGCAAGCACACTCTGTTGTTTACATAGAAAGCAATGCAACACATGTAACAATCAAAAACATAAAAGCACGTGATTTTAAAAGAGGAATGGTTTGGTTCTCGGCGGTTAAGGATTTGCCTGGGAACGGCGGGACATTGCCAGCGAGGCCCTTTGGTACGTATCCATTGGGGTTTATTGATATCACCATTGAGGACAATGAGGGCGATCAGGTTTGCTCAATAGGTTCTGACTCCGCGTATGTTCCAACCAGGACAGTACCCTATATCTACACGCTGCTGGCCGACGATCTGACCGCCGTTTTGACCAATTCAAGCAGGGTATGGATTGATTTAAGGATCAGAAGAAATGTGGTAAACCCCAACGCAAGCCGGCTGGCAGGTACATCTCGCTATCGGGCTACTTCTACAACCAAGGCATTTATTGATATAAACTACGTCAACAGACTGACCGTAACTGAGAATATAGTTAACGATCTGGGCGGTGATAGTCTAACAGGCATAAAAATAGGTTCGGCAAGTATGGATGTTACTGTCAAGCACTCCGTACCCCAAGTGACAAATTTTGACACGGTTCCTGCGATAGCATCACCCCTCTATGTAAGTATGGGGAGTGAATTAAACTATATTGGGAGCCAGTTATTTTCGGCTGGCAATTATGCGAGCTACAGATACTTGGTGATACCTGATATAAACACTGGTTCGGGTAGTTCTTCACAGCTATCACAAACGCAGGATATTGCACTGGGCTATCGGGCAAAGGTCGGTATTGACGGGGTTGTTACAAGCACAAGTATACTTCACTTGTCAGGCCCTGCCATTTCCGGTAACAGAGACTATATAACCGGAGTGCTGAACGATGGGACAACCGGTGATATGGTGGCAAAGTGCACAAGTGCCTTTGTTATGGGCGAAGTGTTCGCAAGCAATAGCGACTCAGCAAAATTTGTTTTAAACGCGCCCTATACCGCTTTTACAACAGCTTTACCCATCAGTACAACCTGGACTAGTAACTGGGTACTCAGTACTTTTTTTATAGGAGGAACAGCTGCAAGAGGAATTGTGCTTACAAATAATTCGGGTGCAACAAGAACAATAAAAGCCAATATAGAGTATGTTGTTCATCGAGCATCAGTAAATTGAGGGAGATCATGGACAAACTCGACCGCAACAAATTTCTTTTTCTCTACGAACAAGCCGAGTTCGGTACGCTCACTGAGCCCTCACAGTCGGGGCTTTGCTCTCTACTTGATTTTCTGGAAGCCGACGTCAACATTACGGACCCACGCCACGCCGCCTACATGCTGGCAACGGCACTTCATGAAACGGCGAAGACGTACCGGCCGATTGCGGAGTATGGCAAAGGCTCGGGGCGTAAATATGGCACCCCTGCGGCAAACGGCAAGGTGTTCTATGGGCGCGGATACGTGCAGTTGACCTGGGCGGAAAACTACCAGGCGATGGGGCAGGCGCTCGGTGTCGACCTCTACTGCAATCCCGACCTCGCTATGCAGCCAGACGTGTCCTACCAGATCATGAGCCGAGGGATGCGGAAGGGGAGCTTTACAGGCGTCTCACTCTCCCGTTTCATCGCCGGGGAGAAGTGCGACTTTAAAGGAGCCAGGAAAATCATCAACGGCACCGACTGCGACGAACGCATAGCGGGATATGCCGTCAAAATTCTTGAGGCGCTGGAAGGCGCAAAGGGGGCAGCATGAAGGAAATGATGCGAGAGTTTATCTACTTCATGAAGGGGGCTCTCGACTCGCAGCGATCCGAGAGTTACACCAGGTGCGCCGGTTTCACCACGCTGTATTTCTACCTGCTCTGGGCGACCTACAGGATAAGCGGCGGTTGCGCTATAAAGGATGTGGATATCCCGCCTACTCTGGCAGCGTTTCTCTTCGCCCTCTACGGATTCGGGGCGTGGATCAAGAGCAAGAAGGAGGTGACCATTGCAGATCCCCTAGCCGCTTAGAGCCGTCTACGCCTCGGCCCTTGCCGCTCCCCTCTGGAAGCGTTACGTGGCCCTAGCGCTGGCCCTATTCTTCGGCGCTTATCTAGTATGGCTCCGATTCTCTCCTGCACCGGCCAAACCGGGGGCGATCCTGCAGGCGGTAACCTCGCCGAAGATTGCCGACATGGAGAAGAGGGCCGTCACTCCCAAACGGTTGATGGTCTTCACGCCGAAAGCGGAAGCGGTCAAGAAGCTCAAGCTCCCCCCGGAGCAGGCCGGGAACGCTCAAGAGGAAGTTTTTGAAGCGACCGAGACTCCGGCCACACGCTACGGGTCAACGGCCGTCACCTTCTTAAACCTGAGCACCGGTCACCCGCGCACCGTGATTCAGGTCAAGGAGGCGCCGTGGTTTCGATTTGAGCAGGGGAACACGACAGGGGTAGAGTACGGTATAGGTTCCGGTGGCCGATACTTCCAGGGAGATTATCAGCGCGACATTTGCAGCATCAAGGGGGTGGTGGTGCAGGGGAAAGTGTCGGTCACGTCATACCCTGGCGAGACTACCGCACAGGCAGGAGTGAGGGCCGAGTATCGGTGGCGATCTATTTGCCGACGCCGACAAATAGATAATCTAGAACTTGTTACCGAAATGGTTACCGAAATAGGAAGGGGGTTCGGCATCACTGCCAAACCCCCTTTTTTGCTACCCTTTCAACGTGACCGATCACTCAGCCTGTTGAGAGTGAATTACTTTGCTGCCGGAGCAACAACCGGTGCTTCAACCGGAGCAGCTTCTTTCTTCACTGCTTTTTTAGCTGCTTTTTTCGCTTTCTTTGCTTTTTTTGCTTTCTTAACCGGAGCTTTTTCTTCTTTCTTCACTTCAGCAGCCGGAGCAGCCGGTGCCGGAGCAACGTCAGCAGCGAAAACAACACCAGCAAAAGCAACAGCAACGAGGGCAGCAACGATGGAAGACATAACTTTTTTCATTTGGAACTCCTAAACGGTTATTGATCAAGCTTATCCTCCTTATAGCAGTGTTCGTGCCAACACGCAAAAAAAAGCTAACCACCCGAATTTGCGCCGATCTCCTAATGAAGACCAAATCCGCCGGCCAAAAACATACCCTGAATGCTCCACGCCATACCCCAAATGGGGCATAAACGAGCAAGGCGTTCATTATATTTGCCGATTAGCATCCCACCCCGCATTTCCCCCTCCCTAACCGGAGAGGGGACTTTTAAACCTGCAAGAGCCCTGAAGGTAGCGCCGCTGGCAGCGTCACGGCTGCAGCCGCCGCTCGATGAGTGCCAGATGGTACCTGGCGTGCTGGGCAAGGAAGTAGAGCCACTGGTACATGTCCAGCCGCCCCAGGCCATGGACTGACATCCGGACCGTGCAAAGACGCCCCTCGCCCGCCGGCATGCCCGCCAGAAGATCCAGGCATTCATTGCACTGGCTGCGGAGCCCGGCTCGGATCTCTGCGGGCTCCCGCCTCCCGGTCGGCACCATGTGGGAAGGGGGTGACCATTGAAAGGCGTCCGGGACGGCTACGGGAGAAAGCAGGGCCAGGTCGCTCTCAGCTTCGGGAAGCGGGACGCTCCCCGCCCGTCTGCACGCCTTGCCGCACCCCTTGCGGATAGTCAGGAGCAGAAAGTGGTTCACCAGGCAGACGTGCTCCAGGTGCTCGGCGATGGTCCAGGCACCGGGGTAGTCCGGGCGGGCTTCCAGTTCCTCGGCGGGGCGCTCGAACCACCCGTCGAGAAGTAAAAACACACGCTCCAGGGTGTCGTGAACCGTTGCGACTGTCTCAAACTGTGACATGGCTCTCCCTAATACTTCGCAAGATCGTGCCTGGCGTACTTTTGCGACTTGATAAATGGCAAATACGCCATACACTGACTAACTGTTGTCATAGTCAGGCAACGCCGGTTTGTCTGACAGAAGTACCTCGCCATGGCATCATCAAGTTAGAGCAGTTTACCACGATAGCGATCAGCATCCCGTTTCAAGCAGGACATTTCCCCGGGTACAGCACCTTTTTTAGCTCTGTCCTTCGCAGCCGGAAGTAGGCTCCAAAGCACCCAGTCTTGCAGCGGCATCAGGACCTGTCGTTTCCCCGCACTCCAGGGCCCTATGGCAGTCATACACAGCTTCAGGATTCATCCATTACCAGGAGGTCATCATGAATCAACAGGAAGGCTATGCAGATGACGTCGTCAAGGGGTTCATCATCTCGAGCATGGTCTGGGGGCTGGTCGCGGTGCTGCTCGGGGTGGTGATCTCGCTCCAGATCGCCTACCCCCAGCTGAACCTCCCCCCGTACTTCTCCTACGGCCGCCTGCGTCCGATCCATACCAACGCCGGGATCTTCGGCTGGGGCATCGGCAGCTTCATCGCCTTCTTCTTCTACATCACCCAGCGCCTCACCAGGGCCAGGCTCTGGAGTCCGGGACTGGCCCGGATCCAGCTCTGGCTCTTCAACGCGGCGATCGCCCTGGCCGCGGTGACCCTGATGCTCGGCATGACCCGCTCCAAGGAATACGCTGAGCTGGAATGGCCGGTCGCCCTGCTGGTCGTCGTGGTCTGGGTCATCTTCTCCGTCAACATCGTCATGACCATCGTGAAGCGCCGCGAGGAGCAGATGTACATCTCGCTCTGGTACATTATCGCCACCCTGGTCGGCGTCGCGATTCTCTACCTGGTGAACAACGCAGGGATCCCCGTCTCGCTCACCAAATCCTACTCGGCCTACGCGGGGGCGAACGACGCCAACGTCCAGTGGTGGTACGGGCACAACGCGGTCGCCATGGTGCTCACCACCCCGCCGCTCGCCCTCTTCTACTATTTCCTCCCCAAATCGACGGGGGTTCCCATCTACAGCCACCGGATGGGAGTAATCGCCTTCTGGAGCCTGATCTTCATGTACCTTTGGACCGGCGCCCATCACCTGCTCTGGACCCCGGTCCCCGACTGGGTGCAGACGCTCGCCATGGCCTTCTCGATCATGCTGATCGCCCCCTCCTGGGCCGCCGTGTTCAACGGCTACTTCTCCATGAACGGCCAGTGGCACCAGATGCGTGACAACTACCTGGCGAAGTTCCTCATCTTCGGCATCACCTTCTACGGACTGCAGACCCTGCAGGGTCCCTCCCAGGCGGTTCGGACCTTCTCCGCGTTCATCCACTACACCGACTGGGTGCCGGGGCACGTGCACATGGGGACGCTCGGCTGGGTGTCGCTGGTCCTTTTCGCGGGGATCTACTACACGATCCCCAAGCTGTACGGCCGGGAGATCCACAGCATCCCGCTGGCGAACCTCCACTTCTGGCTGGCGGTGGCCGGGCAGCTGATCTTCTCCATCAGCATGTGGGTGGCCGGCGTGCAGCAGGCGACCATGCTGAACGCGACCAACCCCGACGGGAGCCTGCACTACAGCTTCATGGAGACGCTCGTAGAGCTCTACCCCTACTGGTACCTCCGGGCCTTCGGCGGCATCGTCTACCTTGCGGGCCTCCTGGTCTTCCTGTACAACATCGCCAAGACCATGACCGGCGGCGAGCCCCACGCGGTGGCCCAAAAAGCCTAGAGAGGAGACGTCATGATCGAGAAAAAGCCCATCATCTTCCTGCTGCTTGCCGCCGCGACCATCCTGATCGGCACCGCCGTCACCATGGTGGCTCCTTTCTGGTGGATCAACGACCCCAAGCTCGCCATCGCCTCGGTGAAGCCGTACACCCCGCTGCAGCTGGAGGGGCGCGACATCTACATCCGCGAGGGGTGCAACAACTGCCACACCCAGACGGTCCGGCCGCTTCTGGCCGACACGGAGCGCTACGGCGACTACTCGAAGAGCGGCGAATTCGCCTACGACCAGCCCTTTCTCTGGGGCTCCCGGCGCACCGGTCCGGACCTCGCCCGCATCGGCGGCAAGTACCCGGACGCCTGGCACGTGAAGCACATGAAGGACCCGCAGTCCATGGTGCCGCGCTCCAACATGCCGAAGTACGGTTTTCTCAAAGAGCCGCTCGATACGAGGCTCAGCGAGCGCAAGATGAAGGCGCTCAACTTCCCCTACACCCTGGCCGATCTTCAGGCGCTCCAGGGGAAGACCGAACTGGACGCCATGGTCGCCTACCTGCAAAAGCTAGGCTCCGACATCCCCTGGAGAAAGGCGGCTGAGAAGAGCCTGGTCGGCGAGCTGAAGAACCCGTTCCAGGACAACTTGGCCGTCATTGCCGAAGCAAAGGCGCTCTACCTGCAGCACTGCGCCCAGTGCCACGGCAAGGAGTTGCAGGGCGAGGTGGGCCCGGCGCTCCACGACCTCGACAAGCCGGACTCGCAGGTCTTTGGCAGCATCTACGGCGGCATCCAGGCCGGGGGGATGCCCGGTTTCGGCGACAGTCTGGGCAAGGAGCGGACCTGGAAGCTGGTCACCTTCCTCAAGTCCCAGCACAGGCGCTGACATGGATCTGGCAAGCGTGTACTACCTCGGCGTCACCGTACTGATGTTCCTCGTCTTCGCTGCCATCGTGGTGCGCACCTACCGGCGCAAAGAGCGCCAAAGGGGCGAAGAGCCCAAGTACCGGATGATGGAGGACGACTAACCTTGAGAGCATTTGCCAACGCATCGACTTCAGAGGAGGATTTCCATGTCTGAGGAAAATAAGGATTACGACGGCATCAAGTACCGGGTCGAGAATAAATCCCCCCTGGTTTTCCGGGTACTTTTTGCCGTCCTCATCGTCTGGGCGGTCGCCTTCATGGGTCACTACCTCTTCGGAGGATGGAGCTCCCAGGCGGAGTATGCCCAGAAAAAGCAGGCCAAGGAGGCGATACTCGCGGCGGCGCAGCTCAAGGGGGGGGGAGCTCCCGTTGCCGGCGAGCACCAGGAGGGGAAAAAGGAGGAATACCTGGCCATCGGCAAGAAGGAGTTCGCCGAGCGCTGCGTCTCCTGCCACGGAGCAGACGCCAAGGGAGGGATCGGCCCCGACCTCACCCGCAAGGAGTTCAAGTACGGCAAGAGCGTCGGCGCGCTGACCCAGACCATCACCGAGGGCCGTCCCGGCGGCATGCCCTCCTTCAAAAACGACCTGTCCCATGAGAAGGTCGAGGGATTGGTGCAGTACATCCTCTCCCTGTGACGAGAGGCGTCCGGAAGTCGTCAAGGATCGCACCCAAACGGAAACTGGTCCAATGGCTCGCCACCCTCCTGCTGGTCGGGATACCCTTTGTGAAGCTGGGCGGGGAGTCTCTTTTGCGCCTGGACGCGGGGAGCCGCACGCTCCACTTCTTCGGCGCCACCCTTCGGATCGAGGAGTTCTACCTGTTCCTGGTGGCGGTCCTGGTGGTCGTCTTCGGCTTTCTTTTCGTCACCATGCTCTTTGGCAGGGTCTGGTGCGGCTGGCTCTGCCCCCAGACCACGCTGTGCGATCTGGCGGACTGGATCGACCGGAAGAGCGCCCTCATCCCGATGCGGCCCGTTGCCATCCTGGTGCGGCAACTCTGCTACCTGCTCCTTGCCTTGGTCGCCGCCGCCAACCTGGTCTGGTACTTCATAGCTCCGACCGATTTTTTCGCCAGGCTCGGCTCCGGGGAGATCGGCCAGGTGGCGGGCATGGCCCTGGTCACCACCTTTTTGCTGGTATATCTTGACCTCTCTCTGGTGCGCCGCACCTTCTGCAGAACGGTCTGTCCCTACGGGCGGATCCAGCTTTTGACCATGGAGCGCGGCACCCTCACCCTCGAGTTCGATCCGGCGCTAAAGGGGGCCTGCATCCACTGCGGCGCCTGTGTCAAGGTCTGCCCGATGGGGATCGACATCAGGGACGGCCTCCAGATCGAGTGCATCAACTGCGGCAGGTGCCTCGATGCCTGCCGCGGCGTCATGGCAGCGCGCGGCCGGGACGGGCTGATCCGCTACAGCTTCGGGGACCCGTCGCAGGGGGGAGGTCGCCCCCTGAACCGGAGGACGCTGCTGCTGGCGGCGGTGGTCGTGTTCCTGAGCGTCCTCCTCGCGGTTGGCATCGCGACGCGCAAGGAGGCGACCCTCAAGGTGCAGCGCGCGGCGAGCGCAGAGGTGAAGGTGCTTGCCGACGGCTCGATCGTCAACTTCTTCACGGTCTATCTGGAAAACCGCGCCACCCGCCCCGGCAGCTTCTCGCTGGAGGTGGGGGCCCTGCCGGGCCACCGGGTGGAGCTGATCGGACCGGTGCGGGAGCTTAAGATCGCGGCCAACGCGAACCGTCGGGTCGACCTGGTGCTGAAGGTCTCCCCGGCGCCCTCCGGGGCGCGCGAGCTGGAACTGCGGCTCGTCAGGGATGGGAGAAAGGTTGCCGAGACGGGCCTGCCGCTGCTCATCCGATAAAGGCGCCGATGAGCCGGCAACGACGCCAGCGGACTTTCGGATGGTTGGTGCCGGCTTTCCAACACCTTCAATGAGCTCTCCCTCGCCCTCCGGGAGAGGGTCGGGGTGAGGGAGGTGCCGACTGCTGTGATTCAACCTTCACAGGATATCTCTCAGGATTTGTTGCCCGATTGCTGGGTCAATCACACGGACGCGGAGAATCTGTCTTGACGCCGCTTCACCGCAGGTGGCACCTCCCTCACCCCTGCCCCTCTCCCGGAGGGCGAGGGGTTCTTGGGGCCGCTCCCACAACCAGGAATGATATGAGGAGGGCCAATATGCCGGAGAGGGTCAAAGACGGTGCCACCGGCTGGAAGATAGGGCTCGCGCTCCTGGTGGGGGTGTTTCTCGTCGGCATGGCGGCAACCCTGATCACCGCCGCGCGCCGGGTAAGCCGGGTGGTCGACGCCGACTACTACAGCCACGGCCTGCACTACGGCGAAACGCAGGACAGCGCGAAGAATGCCGGTGTCGGCTGGACCATGACCGCGGGGCTGTCCGGTGCCGAGCTGCAGGTGCAGGTGAGGGACGAGTCGGGCGCGCCGGTTGCGGGCGGGGTGCTGAGGTTTGAACCCAAGCTGACCGGCGGCAGCCAATCTGCGGGCGCACTGGCGCTTGCCGAATCGGCTCCCGGAGTCTTCCGGGCCAGGCGTCCGGCCCAAGGCGAGTTGCACGGGACGCTCCGTTTCACCCGGGGGAGTGCTGTCGCCAGCCGCAAGCTGGTGCTCTTCAATTGACTGCGCAGCTATCGCCATGCTTTCATTGCGGGGCCGCCATCCCGGCAGGGGTGCTGGTGGAGGAAAATTGCTCCGACGCTACGCTCAGGTTTTGCTGCCGCGGCTGCCATGGCGCCTACCTCCTCATCAGCGGCGCGGGGCTTGCCGAGTTCTACCGGCGCCGGGACTGGCAGGAGCCGGGAGTCGCCGCAGAGACCTTTCAAAGCGCCTTCACCGAGCCGGACCTCGCCCGCTTCGTGTACCCCTCGGGAGAAGCCAGCGCCATCGATGTCATCATCGAGGGAATCCGCTGCGCTTCCTGCGTCTGGCTGAACGAGAAGATCATCGGCCGGCTCTCGGGGGTGCGCGAGGCACGGGTGAACTACGCCACCGGCCGGGCCC
>DATCHY010000449.1:0-3530 GCA_036508065.1 Geomonas sp.
CTTTCACGGCACCAAAAGGTGGTACGCCATCGCTTTTCCCTGCACGGCCCTGCTGTTCGTCTACATCCTGCTGAGAACGGCCCTCTTGAACCTGGTCCATGGCGGCATCACCTGGCGCGGTACCTTCTATCCATTGAAGGAACTGAGAGCCAACAAGGTGTAGTCTGCGGCTGCCGTATCGAGCAAAAGCGATTATTGCAAAGCGGCAGGCAGTGTGTAAGGGGGATCGAGAGATCGGTGCAGTCCGATTCCGGACCATACGTCGCGGCGAGGATATGTAGCTTTCGGAGGCGGCTGGACTGCCGTTTTCGGGAGGGATAAAGATCCATGCAAAACCCCCCTGTCTTACAGCGCGGGACAGGGGGGTAATTTTTAGTCTTATTTTCTAATTGTGGTTCCCGCCTACTAAGGCCCATCTCCCCGCACGATGATAGCCTGGGCAACCGTGGCAGGACGCGCTGTAGCTTGGGGAGGGGCTACCTGCCATTTGTGCTGACCCCCGACAGTCGCGCGCTTCGCCTTCTGGTCCTGTGCGGATGGATCGGAGTGGGAAACGAATCCGCAAGAGAGAATAATCGCAGCCATCACCATTTTTTCCTGCAATCTTTTCATAGCAGTCCTCCTTGGATTGTATTTGACAAAACGGGAAGTCTTCCAGAAAAAGCCATTATTATGAGAATGCTTATGATTACATATTAATGTAAATTTGGTTAAAGTCAAGCAGGTAACTCATTTCGCCCAGAAGAGCTACCAGTTCAGTGGCGCTTTCTGCCTGCAGATGAAGTAACTCCTTCAGTAACACCGGCCTTTCGGGCTGGAATGGCCCGAGGCATTCGACCGCAGCAAAACTCATGGTATCCGGAAAAAAGACAAGGAGAAGCGATGGGCGACCAGGAAAAATGTGAGAAGCCGTTGCAGCACAAGGTGCACATGTGCAAGCTGAAAAAAGACGGGAAGTCGGAAGAGGTGGAAGCGCATTCGCTCAAGCCGATTGTTTTCTGCAACAAATGCAAGGCAAAGGCCGATGACCCCAGTTATCTCTGCAATCCGCGGGCGCTCAAGGCATAGAAAAATCACATAAAAAGTCAAAATCCGCACACGGATTTGACGGATGAAACGGATAAAGGCAGATAAGTCAAAGACCTGGGTTAATCCGAAGTATTAGGGCCTAATCTGCCTTTATCCGTTGAATCAAATCCGTGTCATCCGTGTGCGTGATTTTGATCTTGTCGGATTCACCTGACGACGCCAAGCTCCCTGCCGACCCGTGAGAATACCTCCAGTCCCGTGTCGAGGTCCTCCCGGGAGTGTGACGCGCTGATCATGACCCGGATGCGCGCCTTTCCCTTGGGCACGGTGGGAAAGCCGATCGGCATGGCGAAGACGCCGGGCTCCGATTCGAAGAGCCGGCGCGAGAACTGCTGGGCCAGTGCCGCCTCTCCCAGCATGACCGGGGTGATCGGCGTGACACTGGCACCGATGTCGAAACCCGCCCGGCGCATCCCCTCCTTGAAGTAACGTGTGTTCTCCCAGAGCTTTTCCACCAGCTCGGTGCTCTCTTCCAGGAGGTCAACGGCGGCGAGGCAGGCGGCGGTGTCGGCCGCGGTGACGGCGCTTGAGAAGAGAAAGGGGCGCGCCTTCTGGCGGATCCAGTCGATGACGATCTTCCGCCCGGCGATGACGCCTCCCATGACGCCGAACGCCTTGGAAAGCGTGCCGATCTCCAGGTCGAACCTGCCGTTGAGGCCGAAGTGGTCCACGATGCCGCGCCCTCCCCGCCCAAGCACCCCCTCGCCATGGGCGTCGTCCACCATGGTGATGATGCCGTGGCGCTCGCACAACTCGAACAGCCGGTCGAGCGGCGCCATGTCGCCGTCCATGGAGAATACGCCGTCCGTTATCAGCAGGGCGCGGCGGAAGAGGCCCGCGTTTCCCCTGATCACCCGCTCGGCGTCCGCCACGTCGCAGTGCTCGTAGACGACCACCGTGGCTGAGGAGAGCCTGCAGCCGTCGATGATGCTCGCGTGGTTCAGCCGGTCGGTGAAGATGACGTCCCCCTTGCCGACCATGGGCGGGATGGCGGCCTGGTTGGCGCAGAATCCGGACTGGACGTAGAGCGCATCCTCCACCTCCTTGAAGGCGGCGAGGCGCGCTTCGAGGCGGCGGTGCAACTCCAGGGTTCCCGCGATGCTGCGCACGGCGGCCGGTCCCACCCCCCATTCCTCGACCGCCTGCCGGGCGGCAGCCTTCAGTTTCGGATGGTTGGCAAGGCCCAGGTAGTTGTTGGTGCAGAAGTTCAGCACCCGCTTGCCGTCCACGGTCATCCAGGGGCCGCAGGCAGAACCGATGGTGCGGATGGTGGTTTTCAGCCCCTGGTCCTGCAGAGCGTCGAGTTCTTCTGCGATCCAGGCGAATTTATCTGTCATGACGAAAACTCCCTAAAAAACAATTAGCCACGGAGACATGGAGGACACGGAGAATTCAAAAAACGGACAGTTCGATTGCCACAAAAAAGCCAGCGTTGTCCGGTTTAATTCCTGCAAACAAACCACAAAGAAACATTAGCCACAAAAAGGCACAAAACGCGCAAAAAAACCTCTAATGCTTTTAACTTTTTGTGCATTTTGTGCCTTTTTGTGGCCAAGTGCTTTTTAGGTTAGATCTGTTTTTCCCCGGAAGTTGTTTCTGCCGTGTGAATTACTCCGTGTTCTCCGCGTCTCCCTGGCAAAAAGGTTCTACTCCCCGGCCCAATTCAGCATGACCTTGCCGGAATTGCCGGAGCTCATTACCCGGAAAGCGTCCTCGAAGTCGGTATAGTGCATCCGGTGCGTGATGACCGGGCTCAGGTCCAGCCCGATCTTGATGAGAGACTGCATCAGGTACCAGGTCTCGTACATCTCGCGCCCGTAAATCCCCTTGACGGTCAGCATGTTGAAGATAATCTGGGTCCAGTCAATGGCGAGCTCGTCGGATGGAATCCCCAGCAGTGCGATCTTGCCGCCGTGGCACATGTTGGCGATCATCTCCTTGAATGCGTCGCCGTTTCCGGACATCTCCAGCCCGACGTCGAATCCCTCCTTCATGCCGAGTTCCGTCCGCACCTCTGCCAGGCTGCGCTCCCGGACGTTCAGCGCGACAGTCGCCCCCATGCGCTTGGCGAGGTCCAGCCGGTAGGGGTTCAGGTCGGTGGTGACGATGAAGCGCGCCCCCGCATGCCGGGCGATTGCCGTCGCCATGATACCGATCGGCCCCGCCCCGGTGATCAGGACGTCCTCGCCGAGGATCGGAAAGGCGAGCGCGGTGTGGGTGGCGTTACCGAACGGGTCGAAGATGCCGAGGATCTCCATCGGGATGTTCGGGTCGGCGTGCCAGACGTTGGTCACCGGGATGCAGATGTACTCGGCAAAGGCGCCGGCACGGTTCACACCGACGCCCTTGGTGTCCTTGCAGAGGTGGCGCCGGCCCGCCAGGCAGTTGCGGCACCTGCCGCAGACGATATGCCCCTCGCCTGAGACGGTGTCCCCGACGTT
>DATCHY010000450.1:0-6775 GCA_036508065.1 Geomonas sp.
TCCAGGACAACATAGGTACCATAACCTTCAACAACCCGGAGCACCGCAACGTTTTGAGCACGACCTCGATCAGTGAGATGATCCAGTCGATAGGGGCGCTGCAGAAGGGGAAGATGCGGGTGCTGGTGTTACGCGCGCTCAAGTGTTCCAAGGTCTGGTCGGCCGGGCACGACGTGCATGAGCTGCCGCTGCCGGCGACCCTCTGGCCTACAACGACCCGCTGGTGACCATCCTCAGGTCGATCCAGAGCCTGCCGATTCCGGTCATCGCGATGGTGGAGGGGAGCGTCTGGGGAGGGGCGTGCGACCTGGCGCTCTCCTGCGATATCCTGATCGGCTGCCAGACCGCCTCGTTCTGCATGACACCGGCGAAGATCGGCGTCCCGTACAACGTGTCCGGCATCCTCCACTTCATGAACATCATGGGGGTCAACTACGCCAAGGAGATGTTCTTCACGGCCGAGCCGCTCTCCGCCGAGCAGGCGCACCAGGCCGGGCTTTTGAACCACCTGGTGGATGAGGCGAGCCTGGAGGAATTCACCTACCAGATGGCGGCGAAGATCACCAGGAATAGCCCCTTGAGCATCGGGGTGATCAAGGAGCAGGTCCGCCTGCTGGCAAGCGCCCACCCCTTGAGTCCGCTCACCTTCGAGCGGATCCAGGGGCTGCGCCGCACCGTCTATGACAGCAAGGACTACGAGGAAGGGATCAAGGCCTTCCTGGAGAAGCGTCCCCCACTGTTCACCGGAGATTAGCCGCCACCGTTTTGAGCGGTCCGACAGCTTGGGAATCGCGTGCCGCTGGAGTTTTCCCAAAAAAAAGGGCCCCGCCGTCATCGGTGGGGCCCTCTGTGCAGCTACTCGCTCTTCTCAAAGTTCCCTTTTTCCTGACACTGGGGGCACTTCTGAGGCTTGCATCTCCCCTCCTTGGTGAACCCGCAACTCGCGTATTTCCATGTGGCCATATTGAACCCTCCTATTTGACGTTATCCAGCGTGATTTCGCGCACGCTCCCGAAAGTCGAGAGCGGCTGATCGAATTTTTTCGCGTCCCCCACCACGACGAGCTTCATCGCATCCGGGTGCAGGTACTTCCTGGCAACCCTCAGCACATCCCCACGGGTCACACGGGCGATGTTGTCGCGGAAGTTCTCCAGGTAGCCCGCAGGGAAGCCGTAGAACTCGAGGCGCGCCTGCTGGTTCACGACCGCGTCGCTGCGCGCGAACCCGAAGATGAAGGAGTTTATGATGGAGTCCTTGGCGAGTTTCAGCTCCTCCTGGGAGACCTCGGCCAGCGTCATCCCGGCGATGATGGAGCGCAGCAGGGTGGTGGCCTTCACCGTGGTCTCCGACTTGGTCTCGGTCTCCGCGATGAAGGGCCCCTTGAAGCGCCGGCCGGTTTCGAAGTAGCTGTCCACGTTGTAGGCGAGCCCCTGGTTGGAGCGGATCTCCTGGGTGAGCCGGGAGGTGAAGCCGCCTCCGAGGATGAAGTCCATTACCTTTATGGCGTAGAGGTCCGGGTTGTTCTTGTCGATGCCGAGATGCCCCATCCGGATCACCGACTGGTTCACCTCCTTCTGCACGTGGAGCACCGCGGCGCTCCCGTCATCCTTGGGGTCGGGGACCGCCGGGAAGGAAGGGGTGCGGTTCGGCCAGCCGCCAAAGAGCGACTCCAGGGTTTTGAGGAGCTTGTCCCGGTCGAAGTCACCGGAGACCGCGAGGGTCGTGTTGGCGGGGTAGAAGTAGCGCTGCTGGAAGGCGATCAGGTCGTCCCTGGTGATCGACCTGACGGAAGCCAGGGTCGGGGTGCGGCCCATGGGGTGGCCCGGGTAGATGGCCCGATTAAGCTCGCGGCTGGCGATTCCCTTGGGGTCGTCGTTCTGGCGGCGGATCCCCTCGATGGCGTGCAACCGCACCAGTTCCACCCGGGCCGGATCGAAGGCCGGCTTGGTCATGAGCTCCGCGAAGAGTGCCAGCGTGCGGTCCAGGTTTTTGGTGAGCGTCGAGAGGGAGACGTTGGCGTGGTCCGTGTTGATGCTCGACTCGAGGGAGGACGCCATGAACTCAAGTTCACGGTCCATCTGGTCCGGCGCGGTCGCCTGCGTCCCCCCAGTTCGAAGCGCGGCGCCGGTGAGCGAGGCAAGCCCGACCTTGCCGGGGGGGTCGTAGATGCTGCCGGCGTTGAGGTAGGCGGTCAGGTTCACGATCGGGAGTTCGTGGTCCTGCAGCAGGTAGACGACCATGCCGTTTTTGAGCTGCACCCGTTCGCTTTTAGGAATCTGGAACTCGAGCGGCGGAAAGGCCAGGGTGCGCGGGTCGCTGCTTTTCGGGGCACTGGCGCTCTCCTTGGTTGTGGCTCCCTGAGTCGTGGCGCAGCCGGCGATGAGCGCAAGGGACCATGCTATGAGAAAGAGCCGTTTCATGCTTTTCATGTGGGATGACCTCTCGAAAAAACTTTGTTGGGTAATGAAGGTCTACTTCTTGGTAATGAAACCGACGTTCCTGTTTTCGCGGGTGAAATACTGCTTGGCGACCCGCATCACGTCAGCCGCTGTGATCAGGGCCACCTTCTGCCGGTGCTCGATCAGGTAGCGCCAGCTTCCCGCGACGGCTTCGTACTCGGTCAGGTTCCGGGCCAGCCCGCCGTTGGAGGACATCTGGCGGGACTCCTCGAACTCCAGCTGGTTCAGGATCTGCTGCAGCTCCTTTGCCGTCATCGGTTCCTTCTTCAGCCTCTCCAGTTCCTCGTAGATGGCGCTCTCCACCTCCGAAACCGTGTGCGGCGCACGCGGCGAAGCGTTGATGATGAAGAGGTTCGGGTAGCGGCTTCCGGGTGCCGAGAAGGAGGAGACCGAGGTTGCCAGCTGTTTTTCCTGTACCAGCTTTTTGTAAAGCCGCGAAGTGCGGCCGCTGGTCAGGAGCATGTCGATGACGTCGAAGACATAGTCGTCGGGGGCGGGGAGGGTCGGCTTATGGAAGCCGATCATCAGCTCGGGCTCGGCGTCGCCCACCACCTCGGTCCGCTTCTCGCCGGCCTGGGGCGGTTCCTCGACAGCTATGGGGGGAACCGGCGTCCCGGGAGGGATGGCGCCGAAATAGTTCTCCACCAGTGCGATGGTCTGTTGCGGGTCGATGTCGCCCACGATAGCCATGATGGCGTTATTGGGAGCGTAGTACTTGTGCAGGAACCTCTCCGCCTTGGTCCTCGTGAGGTTCTCGATGTCGGACATCCAGCCGATGGTCGGCTGCCCGTTGGGATGCGCGTTGAAGGCGCCTGCGATAAAGGTCTCCCAGAGCTTTCCCTCGGGCTCCGCGTCGTAGGAGCGGCGCCGCTCCTCCTTCACCACCTTCATCTCCGTGTAGAACTCCCTCAGCACCGCGTTCTGCATCCGGTCCGACTCGATTGCCGCCCACAGTTCCATCTTGTTGGAGGGGAGGTTGATGATATAGGTGGTGCCGTCCTTGCTGGTGAAAGCGTTGTAGCCGGAGCCGCCGTTTCTTGAGTAGAGGTCGGCGAATTCCTCCTTCACCACGTACTTCTCGGCATCCTTCTCCAGGCGGTCGAGCTCCTTGGTCAGCCTTGCCACTTCCTTCCCGTCGGCCTGGTCCCGTTTTAACTGCTCCGCCATGAGCTGCTGCGCCGTCGCCTCGATCTGGTCCAGTAGAGGCTTTTCCGCGGCGAAGTCCCTGGTGCCGAGCGTCTTGGTCCCCTTGAAGAGCATGTGCTCCAGCAGGTGGGCCAGGCCCCTCTCGTCGCTGCGCTCGTCCACGCTCCCCACCTTGAAGCGGATCCAGGCGGCAACCGTCGGCGAGGTATGGCGCGGCACCATCAGAAGCTTCATGCCGTTTTTCAGGGTATATTCCTGCACCTTGTCGGCGAGCCCCTGGCCGAAGGCGGTGGCGGCGCTGAGCGACAGGGCGAGCACGACGATGAATCTAGGCAGTATTTTCATGACAACCTCGAAAGCATTGGGAAAATTTGCAAATGACAAAAAAGATAGCACCAAGCCGCTGTCAATGCAATGCGGAAAGCTGCCGGATGCAGGCACTGGTGCGGATGGATGACATGGGACCTTGTATAAATCTCAATAACGTTCCTCGACGCCCGTTTGAACTCCAAACTCAACCAATTAGCGCTAAATCTTCAGCAACAAAGGTCTGTCTACGCTTCCCGGTGGTCCCTTCCTTGGAGGTGAGCTTCTTGTTCAGCTCATGAACGTACTCGGCCGCCTGGGCCTCTTCTCCGTGAGGGCGACCAGCCAGCCAGTCATAGAGCCCGCGTCCCCCTCCTGGAAGGGTAGGGTGAGGGAGCGTTCAGGAATAAAACAGGCAAAGTTGAATTGATCATGGCTCCCTTGTACTGCGAATTTTTATTACAGAGTGATAAAAATCCTGCCATTGTTTCCTGCAAGCGCATTATAGCCAGTCACTGGGAATATATTCGTTGTTGGATGTTATCTCCGGTGATATGCTGCCGCACGAAAAGGAATCATATCCGAAGCTCAGGATGCCACGCTTGAGCATGAACGATTAGTTAGAAAACAACTAAATGAAGCCGAGCGCTAACAGCTGAAATTCAAATGAACACAGAAGGTTTAGTTTCAAGCCTTTCGAATTGGAATCGCTTCGGCACTGAACTGATATGTAGCAATTACCTCTTATGCGCCTGAGGCGTAAAGATTCTGGAATGCCGATCACGGGGACCTATTAATGGGAAATACCATCCTTCTTGTAGATGATGTAAGGATGTTCTTGGAAATTCAGAAAGAATATCTTCAGAACTCGCCGGTAAAAATCATGACTGCCAGGAATGGGTTAGAGGCGCTGCATGCTATCGAAAGCAAGCGACCGGATCTCATCTTCATGGACCTTGAGATGCCGCAGATGGACGGTGTCGAATGCTGTCGGGCCATCAAGTGTAGGCCCGAATTGGCCGTGATTCCCGTAGTGATGATCACCGCAAGGGGCGACGAAGCCAGTAGGATAAGCTGCCGTTCCGCAGGCTGTAATGATTTCTTAACGAAACCGCTGGACAGGAATATGTTCCTGGATACGGCGGCTAGATTTGTTGCCGGCATCGATCGTAGGCAAAAGCGTGAACCGATCGACGTACCTGGAGTCTTTCGTTCACGCGGCGTGAGCTTTCACTGCATTTTGTGCAACTTGAGCATCGGCGGAGCTTTTATAACGACGGATTTCTGCGGGGATGTAGGTCGTCTCGTCCAGATCTCTTTCACGCTCCCGGACGGATCGGAGATAGAATGTCAGGGGAAAATTACCTGGTTTAAACTGTCAAGCGCTGGAAGCCCCCTTGGGTTTGGGATTAATTTCGTACTGCTGCCCAAGAGTACCAAGGATGCCATAAACAATTTCCTCCAAGAGGAGGGCTAAGGGGGTCATTTATTGTCATCACGTTGGGTATTGAACGACGCTTTGCCGGCGACGGGCTTTAACTGCAAAAGGGCCTGCAGCGCCATCACCATCCCGGTGAAAAAGCCGGTGAGGATAATGATGAAAAGCGAGCCGACCCCGATCTTTTCCATCTGGATGGCGAATTCGCGGTAGTAGAAGGGCTTTGTGAAGATGCCGAGGACGGCGCGGAGACTTAGATCCGAAAATTCCCCGACCTCCAGGAAGAACTGTTTCAGCTTGTTTGCTGCGGCTCTTGTCGGTATGTCGGGCGGGATGGTCCCGGTCCTTTGGGGGAAACTATTTAAGCGCCTGGACCAGCACCTCGCGGACGTCTTCCACGAAACAGAACTCCAGGTCCTGTTTCACGTTTTCCGGTATGTCGTCCAGGTCCTTCTGGTTCTTGACGGGCGCCACGACCTTCTTGACCCCTGCGCGCCGGGCGGCGAGCACCTTCTCCTTGAGGCCGCCGATGGCGAGCACACGGCCGGTCAGGCTCATCTCGCCGGTCATGGCGACGTCGCGGCGCGCGGGGCGCCCCGAGAAGAGCGATACGATGGTGGTCGCCATGGTGACCCCGGCCGAAGGGCCGTCTTTGGGGATGCTCCCGGCGGGCACGTGGATGTGGATGGTGGTGTTTTCGAAGTCCTTCTTCTCTATGCCGAGTTCCACGCAGTTCGCCTGGACGAAGGAAAGGGCGGCCCTGGCGGACTCCTTCATGACGTCGCCCAGGGAGCCGGTGAGGATCAGATCCTCCTTTCCCCTCATCTTGGTCGCCTCGACGAAGATGATGTCGCCTCCGCTCTCGGTCCAGGCCAGCCCCGTGGCGACCCCGACCCTGTCCTTCTCGGAGGCCACCTCGTCGTAGTACTTGCGCGGGCCGAGCAGTTCCGCGACTGTCTCCGGGTCGATCCGCTGGCGCGCGGCCTTGCCCTGGGCCACTTCCTTGGCGATTTTGCGGCAGACCGAGGCGATGTTGCGCTGCAGGTTCCTAACCCCCGCCTCCCGCGTGTAGTCGTGGATGATCTGGTAGATCGCCTCGTCCGTGAAGGCGGGAGGCATCGACGAAAGGCCGTTCTCCTCGATCTCCCGGCTCACCAGGTAGGTCTGGGCGATGTTCAGCTTCTCCTCGTCCGTGTACCCCGACAGGGTGATCACCTCCATCCGGTCCCTGAGTGGCGGCGGGATCGGGTCGAGCTGGTTTGCCGTGGTGATGAACATGACGTTGGTGAGATCGAACGGCACGTCCAGGTAATGGTCCGTGAAGGAGAAGTTCTGTTCCGGGTCGAGCACCTCAAGGAGCGCGCTCGCCGGGTCGCCTCGGAAATCGGCGCCGATCTTGTCCACCTCGTCCAGCATGAAGACCGGG
>DATCHY010000451.1:0-2766 GCA_036508065.1 Geomonas sp.
AACCCCGTGTTCCCCGGCGTTTACGACTGGGCCTGCCTCGGGGTCTCCGGGACCCTGGAGGCTGCCAGGCTGGTCACGGAGGAAGGGTTCGCCGCCGCGTTCAACCCGCTGGGGGGGTGGCACCATGCCCAGAGAAGCCGCGCCTCCGGATTCTCCTACTTAAACGATGCGGCGGTCGCCATCAACCACCTCGTGGCAAAGGGGAAGCGGGTGGTGTACCTGGATATCGATGCCCATCACGGCGACGGGGTGCAGAACGCCTTCTACGACACGGACCGGGTCCTCACCATCTCGCTCCATGAAAGCGGCGTCTACTTCTTCCCGGGGACCGGTTTCGAGTCCGAAACGGGCTCAGGTGCCGGGGCGGGGTATTCGGTCAACCTGCCGCTTCTGGCCCACACGGACGACGCGCTGTTCATGAAGGCATTCGACGAGGTCGCCTTTCCGCTCATCGCCGCCTTCGACCCCGACGTCCTCTTTACCCAGCTGGGCGCGGACACCTTCAGGACCGATCCGCTCACCCGCCTGGAGGTGACCACCCACGGCTACGCCTATGTCATGAAGAAGCTGCGTGCCCTGCAGATCCCCTGGGTTGCCGTGGGGGGCGGCGGCTACGACATGATGAACGTGGCGCGCGCCTGGACCATCGCCTGGGCGGTGATGAACGACCGCGAGCTGCCGCCCCGGCTCCCCGCGTCCTTTGTGAAGCTTATTGCTGAGCTCGGCTTTCCGCACCGCATGCTCCTGGACGCCATGCACTGGGCGCAGGAAGACGACCGCAACGCCGCCCTGGACGCCGTGGAAAAGAGCATCGCGCAGGTGCGCAGCAGCATTTTCCCGGTGCTGATCGGTTCCTGTGGCAATTACCGCCGGTAATGAGGCATTGGGGGAGGGGAGGGGCGCCGAGCTCTACTCCCTCTACGACATCAACCGTCTCGAGACCCGGGAGAAGGAGCGGATTTACGGCTCGCTCCTGCCGCCGCGCCTGCGCGAACTCCTGGCGCGGGGAGAGGGGAGGCTGCGCTTCATCGCCCCCGAGGGGCTGCGCCTTTTGCGCGTGGAGGCGCGCATGCTCCCCGGGGACCGGGACCCGGTCTTTTTCCTGGAGCTGTGCGATACCCAGCACGGCCAGATGGAGCTTTCCTTCTGCATGGTCGCCGACCCCGCGGCGCCGCGTTTCGACGTCGACCTGGACCTGGAGGGGCGCGACAACTGCTTCGCGACGCTGGCGCGCAACCTCCCCGAGGAGGGGAGGGCGATGGCGGCGGGGCTCTTCCCGAACCAGACCAGGCGCGGCATGAGGATGTTCGGCGAATTCCTGCCGCTGCTGGAGCGTCTCACCGCGCGCCTCGGGATGCAGCTGATCTTCGGCGAGCCGCTCACCTATGACAACGCGATCCGCTACGAGCGCTACGGGTTCGATTACCTGGTGGGGAAAAGGCTGATGCAGGAGATCGACGCCGGGTTCGCCCCCGGCGGGGTGCTGTACCGGCGGCTGGACGGCTCCACGCAGGCGGCGCGGCATGGAGAAGAGTGTCCTGGGACGGAGCTGGGCGATCCATGACGGGATCCTGGACCGCCCCTGGGACGGAGTGAAAATATACAAGACGGTCGGCGTGCACGCAGGCGTCGACACGTTCCCCACGCGGGAACGCTAAGGAGGAGCAGCCATAGCACTCGAAACTACTCCCATTCCGGGCATCATCTATTACACCCCCCCCGCCGACGCGGTCGTCTCCGGTCTGGACGGCAAGGTGTCGCTTTGCTACGGCTCCTGTCCGGCGCCTCTGCTGGAGGCGGATTACCAGGCGCTCGAGGGAGAGCTGCCGGGCTACGACGCCATCGGGCGCGGCATCTACCAGGCGCTGCGGACCGATCCGGGTTGCCAGCACTGCGAGCGTTATGCCGAGATGCTCAAGGAAGGGTACCCGCACTACGTCTCGGAGCTGGCGAGCCACATCATCATGCTCGGGGAGAAGGACGTGGAGGTCCCCTACCTGGACCGGCGGGTGAACCTTTTGAGGATTTTCGCGCTCATGGAACCCGACGACCCCCATTTCCCGCTGGAGATCGGGGCGACGCTCCTGGAGAAGGGGTGCCGCTTCTCGGCGCTGCACCTATCCACGGTGACGCTGTTCAAGGCAGAGGCGTACCTGGCCCGGGCGCTGGAAATCTCACCCGGCGACCCGAGGGCGAGCTCGACCCTCGCCGAGGTCTGCTACCTGCTCGGCAAGTACGAGACTGCGGGGTCTCTCTGGCGCGGGCTGCTGCCGTCGCTCTCCGCCGAGGCGGCCGGCGAGGTGAACGCGCGTCTGGGCCGGATCGAGAGGGGGGAGCTGCCGAGGGTCCCGGCCGTCGATTACCTGGAGGCGGTCGGCTGCGCGCTCTCTTTGAAGGACGATGGGGACTGCGAGGAGGCTGCCGACATCTTCGCCGACATCATGGCGGACGAACATTTTACCCGCGAGTTTCCCATGCCGGAGATCCCGTACCTGTTCGCCCTTTGCTGCATCGAGTTAAGAAGGGAGCGGGACGCGCGTACTCTATTGCGTCGGGCGCTCAGGATTGATCCGGACTATGCCGAGGCGCGCTGCGCCCTGGAAAAACTCGAAGGATAGGAGGCAGGCATGGCCGCATTCAGCACGGCGGATTGGATATTCATTGCAGGGGTGATGGCGATCATCTTCTTTTGCGTCGCCATCAGCGGCATGAGGAAAGGCAATTGACAATTGACAATTGACAATTACAAGCTGAACAGTGCTAATC
>DATCHY010000452.1:0-3878 GCA_036508065.1 Geomonas sp.
TTTCCGTCGCAGCCGTTTACCGCAGCACCGGCCGGGAGAAGGCGATGTCATGGGGCGAGAGAATCGCTCAGACGCCCCCTTTCGCCGCAGCGCTCGCCCTTGCGTCCGGCTTTATTGCCGGTGCGGTCTGCGCCTGCAGGATCCCGGGTTCCGAAGGGAACCTGCTGGCCTGTCTCATCCTTGTCCTGGCGGGTGTCGCTCTCGTTTTCGCGGCCCTGGCCCTGGAAAGAGTGCTTCCCGCCTCCTTCACGGTCTCCCTCCCCGGTCTTCTGGTGCTGGTGGCTGCGCTGCTTTTGTTAGGCTCCTCCTCCATCATCCGCCTCGACCTCTTCGCTCCCCTCACCATGAAGGTGATGAAGTTCACCCACGACTTCGTGCACCAGTTTTTCGAGTCGATGCTGATTCCGGACCATCTCTTCATCCGTCCCTACCTCTGGGGGTATATCGGCCTTCTCTTCGGCAAGGAGGTGGGCTTTTGGGGAGGGCTCGTCATCTGGTTCGTTCCCGCCCTCCTGATCGTGCTGGCCATCCGGCTCGAGAGGCTGCCGCAGGTCTCCCACATCCGACAGGGGGCGGCGCGTCGCAGGGTGACGGCCGCCGCCATCAGGGCGCGCGGCTTCCGGCTGGTGGTTCCCGTGCTTGCCGTGGCTGTTCTTTCGGGCGCGGTTTACCGGAGCCGCTACCCGAGCGTTGAGTACTGGGACCCGAAACCGATGCCGATTCTGGCGAGCCCGTCCGGAGAAATCTTCATTCCCAAAAAGGGGGAGGTAAACCTCGAGGACGGGCAACTGCATAAATACCTCTTCAAACAGGGCGGGAAGGAGGCGCGCTTCTTCGTGCTGATGACCCCGGAAGGGAAGCTGACCGTGGACCTGGACGCCTGCGCCATATGCAAGCCCGACGGCTACGGTCAGGCGGAGGGGACCGTGATCTGCTACTACTGCAAGACCCTGATACCTCTAGAAACGGTCGGCAAGCCCGGCGGCTGCAACCCCGTTCCCGTTCCCTTCACGGAAAAGGATGACGGCGTGCACCTGGACGGGTTGACCCTCATCAACACCTGGAGCGGTACGATCCAGTCGACCGCACGGCCAAAGGAAGGTGGCAAGTGAGACGGCTTTTGCACACGATCTGGGGGGGACTCGCTTCCCGGGCCCTGCCGCCCCTTGTCATCGGCGGCTTCCTGCTCCTCTACATAGGGATCGCGTTCGGCACCGACGAAACGCTGATTGCCCTGATGGAAATCACCCGCACCACCGTTATTCTCGTTGCCCTGCTCGCCCTGCTGCCGCTCAACCATCTGATCCGTCTGCTGCGGGAATCGGCCAGCCATATCGAGCTGCGCCGGGCGTTGCACGGTGCGGCCGCCGGGGTTAATCCGGAGCTGTTCGATGAAACGGTTCCCCTGTCTCCCACGGCCTCGTTTGCCGGGCTGGAGGAGCGCCTTGCGGCCGAGGGGTACCAGACCCGCAGCACGGGGAGCGGACTGGCCGCCTGGCGGGGGATCGGCACCTTTGCGGGTCGGATCTGCTGGCGTGCCGCGACCTTCTGCCTCTTCGCCGGCATCCTGATCAGTCTCAGCAGCCGGGCCTCGTCCAGGGGGTCGGTCATCGAAGGAGAGCCGCTTCCCGCCGCCGCGGGCGGGGGGAAAGTGGAGAGGGTCGTTCTGGCGGATTCCCAGGGGGCGATTTTGTCCAAGGCGCTCGCCATGGAAGTGACCCCGCCGGAAGCCGGTGCAGCAAGGCGTGTCTTCGGGCTCTATCCCCCGGCACTGTATCGCGGCGCTTTCATCTACCCGCGCTACCTCGGTATCGGCCTGTTCGTCCGCTTTGACGCCCCTGACCTGCCGGGAGGCTACCAGAAGCACTGCATACTGAACATCCACCCACCCGGAAAGGAGGACAGTGCGGACATCACAGGTTCTCCCTACCGGCTCATTTTCAGCCTGGCGCAACCTGAGGACGGCAGCGATCCCTACAAGACGGGACGCATGACCTTCCTGTTCAAGGTGCACAAGGGAAAGGATGTGCTGTTCGCGGGGAGCGCGCCGGCCGGCGGTGAATTTGTCCATGACGGTTACCGGATCTCGCTTCCCGATGCCAGGCGTCTCGTGATAACCGATTTTATCCGGGATTACGGCGTGCTGCTCATCTGGGCTGCGGCCCTGCTGTTCATTGCTGCAGGATGCCTCTGGCTTCCGGCAAGGGTCTTTTTCCCACGGAGGGAGATGCTCTTTTTGCGGGAGGCGGACACGGTAAAGGCTTTCTCGCGCGCGGAAGGGGGGCGAAGTAGGCACGCGGGAGTATTCCATGACGCGCTGGACCTCATAGAGGGAAGGCACTCTGGCAACCCTTGAAGCTACTGGCTTTCGCCCCTGCCTTATGCCGGCATCACGCGGTGGTCGACAGGCAGAAGGCCGCAGTGCTTGCGATGTACTGCTCGCAGCAGACTCTATCTGGACAGGACCCCGGAAGCAGCCGGGCTCGTTAGCCGGTTCTTTGAGGTGATATCGCTACAGAAATGATAGCAAAGGCATGGTGGAGGTACGATTATGATAGGAAAGTTTCTTGTCGTGGCCGTGGGAATGTTGCTGACGGCGCAAGTGGCCTGTGCGGATGAAATGGATGATTGCCAGACCAACTGCGGGAAAAAGCTGCAGGACTGTATCGCCGCGATTGACAAGCCCAACGACATCGAAGTGCAGGAGTTGAGACGGCAGTGCGAAGATAGGCGATCTGAGTGTAATCACTTTTGTGACGGCAGGGCCGAAGACCCGTATAAAGAAGAGAAGGAGAAGGCTGCGCGGGAAAAGCAGGAATCGGATCACAATGGCGTGAAGCCGATTGAGTTTCAGTTCGATAAATAACTACACTCTTGCGCAGGCTGTTCTCCTACTTTCCGCCTGGGTGGTGCTGATCCGCCAGGCGGTTGAGGCA
The DNA here is from genome assembly GCA_036508065.1 of Geomonas sp. Lineage (GTDB taxonomy): Bacteria > Desulfobacterota > Desulfuromonadia > Geobacterales > Geobacteraceae > Geomonas. The sequence continues at coordinate 2,937 of DATCHY010000452.1, forward strand.
CCCTTTCCCGGCCATGTTTCTCTGGATGGTCCCGTGCCGGCAAACGGCTGCCGGCTTTATACCGGTCTCGGTGGCGATTGACTTGGGGAGGGGAGGCGGGGCTTGGCTCCGCCCAGGGGATCAGTGTCCAGAGTGGAACCGGGGGAAGGTGGTGCGTTTCAAGTATTTAATCGTATTGATTCCTATTCTGATGACGCTCGCCGTTTATTGGAGAACCGGCTCTTTCGATTTCGTTAATTTCGATGATAACTTCTATGTCGTCGGAAATGCGCACGTTCGGGCTGGGCTTACTCTGGACGGTATCCGCTGGGCCTTTACCTCATTTCACGCAGCAAACTGGCATCCGCTCACTTGGCTGTCACACATGCTGGACTGCCAGCTTTCCGGCATGAGCCCAGGCAGGCATCATCTAACCAGCGTCCTTCTCCACCTCGCAAATACCGCGCTGCTGTTCCTTGTCCTGGCCAGAATGACGGGAACCTTTTGGCGGAGCGTCTTTGTCGCCTCGCTGTTCGCGCTCCACCCCATGCACGTGGAATCGGTTGCCTGGGTGGCAGAGCGCAAGGATGTTTTGAGCACCCTGTTTTTCCTGCTCACCCTGTGGTGCTACTCCCGGTACGCCGAGCGCCCCGGGCTTCAGCGCTATGGCGCGACCCTCTGCGCATTCGCGCTGGGGCTCCTGGCCAAGCCGATGTTGGTAACCGTTCCGTTCGTCCTACTCCTGCTGGATTACTGGCCGCTGCGCAGGTGGGGTGCCGCGGGAGCGGGCAAGGACGACGCCTCCGGGGAGGCCGGTCTGCACCCGGCGACTCCAGCCGCCACAGTTCCCCTGGTGCGTCTGGTAATGGAAAAAGTTCCCTTTGTCGTCCTATCAATCCTTTCCTGCCTTATCACGGTCTATGCGCAAAAGGCGGGCGGTGCGGTAGTGTCGGTCGACAAAAT
>DATCHY010000453.1:0-9005 GCA_036508065.1 Geomonas sp.
TCCTCCTTCCCCCCTGCCCTCTGCAGTCTGCCTTCCTGCAGGAACCGGAGCAGCCTCACCTGCAGCTGATGCGGGAGTCTGCCAAGCTCATCGAGAAAGAGCGTCCCGCCCTGGGCGCACTCGATCTTTCCCGGAACCGGCCCGCCGGCGCCGCGTTCCACGCCGAAGAGCTCGGACTCCAGCAGCTGCTCCGGAGTGGCGCCGCAGTTGATCGTCACGAAGGGGCCCGCGGCACGGGTGCTGAGCGACCCGATGGTCCGGGCCACCAGTTCCCTGCCGGTGCCGCTCTCCCCCGTGATCAGCACCGGCACATCCGAGGGGGCAGCCCTCTGCAGGTCGGCCAGGACCTGATGCATGCCGGCGCACTGGCCGACGATCCTCTCCACCCCCTCACCCCTGCGCTCCAGCGCCTCCTGGAGCGAGCGCCTCTCTTCCTCGAGCCCCCCGGTGAGCCGGTCGGGCATGTTCTCAGCATTTTCGATGACGAGCAATTTTTCCATGATCGGCGCCTTCCTGGCGAATCCGCCCGCGCACCTTTGCGCAGCCGGCTAGAATGGGGAGACGGAACGGTTCGATGGAGCGGCCCCCGGACTAGAGCTCCACGTCGCAATTTCCTGCCGGTTTATCGACAACCTGCTAACAGTCACGCTCACTTGGTGGTCCCCAGCAACCTCGCCATGCAGCGACCGATGACGCTGTCACTGACCTGCACCCCGGAACCGCGCATCTCGGCTACCTCGCGCTCCAGCTGCTCGGTCCGGGCCCCGATCACGGAGGTGACCCCGAGTATCAACTCGCCCAGGCGGGTGAACGATGGTCGCTGCCGGCAGTGGCTCAGGCGCTGATAAATCCGCTCGAAGCGCCGCGCCTGCAGCTGCGGGCTGAAATCGTACCTGACGACCGCCCGTCCCTCTGCCCCGAAGGCGTCCCGCAACGCCGCGCTGCGCAACAGGGTGAGCAGTCGGTGCGCCATCTCCGAACCGCTGCCGACGCTAACCTGGAACCCCGTTACCCCGTCCCTGACCACTTCCTCCGGTCCGCCGCACCTGGTAGTTACCACCGGCCTGCCGGCCGCCATCGCCTCCAGCATGCTGTACGGCACCCCGGCGCTCCTCGACGCGCAGACAAAGGTGTTGCAATCTCTTAGCAGCGACGGGATGTCGGAGCGGCTGCCGGTGAAAATTATGCTCGCTCCAAGCCCCATCGATCGCACCAGGGCCTTGAGCCGCGCAGCCAGCGCAGCATCCTGCTCAGGCCCGACCACCAGAAAGGCGGTCGCGGGCTCCAGTTCCAGCACCTTGGAGGCGGCCCAGATGAAATCGTCTACCCCCTTCCCCTCGGCCACCCTTCCCACCAGCGTGACGAGCTTCCTGCCGGCAATGCCGTACTCCTCCCTGACAGACGTAGCCCGGGCGGCAGCAGCATCGAACTCGGCGAGGTCGATGCCATGATGGATGAGGGACACCTCCCTGTTCGGCAGGTAGCGCTGGAGCAGCGTTTTAACGTCCCGCGAGGCGGCGACTATCCCCCCGGAGAGCTCGTCGACGAGGCCGTAGACGGTAGGCGCTGAGAGGTACGAGCCGCAGGCCTCTTGGGAGCCGGACGGCTTGCCGTTGATATCCCAAAGATGGGTCCGGCCGGCGAGTCTGGCGGCAACTGCGCCGTCCAGGACCGAAAGCGTGGAGCTGTGCACCAGATCGATCTGGCGGCTGCGGATCAGTTCTACGAGGGCTGCCACTCTCTGGCTCATGGTGGAGAGAAAGGCCAGGCCAGGGCGCTCTCCGGGCAGGAACGGGAAGGGAGTCCAGCTTTCGATCTGCATGATCCGCGTCTCGACCCCGATTCTATCCAGCGCCTGCTGCATCGGCCCCGCGCCCGGAAGCGCCACCAGAATCCGGAATCTCTCCCTGTCGATCTGCCGGCAGAGGGCCGTCAGGGATTTCTCCACACCGCCCCGGCCGGAGCCATGCATGACGAGAAGCACGTTGGTTTTGCGGCCCGCAGCACCCGCCCCCGGAGCCCCCTTGGACCTGCGCAACCGTCCCGCGACTTTGGCGGTGAAATTCGGCATGCCGTCCCCTCACTGCCATGCTCAAGACCGGCCCGGCGCAGCACTGTTCTGCTATCTTGCAAGACGCCGCCAGACTCATCATAAAGCCCCAAAGGATCAGGGGCACACTGACAGGGATGATGAACTACATCGGTACAATCGTGATTCAGGGCTCCGCTCTTGAAGACGGCAGACTTGAGGTAAAAAAGTCGAAGGCGTGATTCGCTTTTCCCGAAGCCGTAACTTAATATGTGACTTCTAATTTTACTATTTCAGTATTTCTACCGTACCCCCTCTTCTTTGTCAAGGCGGCAACTGGCAGCCGCAGAACAAAGAAAAGACTGACCCAGAGGAACGGGTTGCATAAGAGTGGTATGGTGAAGGGTGATGCGACCCTCGAATGGCCGTGACAGCGGCCATCCCGGGGCCGCCTCTCCCTTGACAGCCGGCACCCCTTCGATTACTATCGCAGGGCATTCATCTGAAATTATTGACATACTGCCAGCCAACGTCAGGAGAGCCATCATGAGCAGCAACCTTACCTGGGATACCACTCCCCTCTACCCTTCCCCCTCATCTCCCGAACTCGCCGGCGCCTTTGAAGAAAGCACCAGGCTGGTCGCCGCATTCAGAGAACGCTACCGGGGCAAGGTCGCCGGGCTCGCGGCACCGGGCCTTTTGGAGGCGCTGCGCGGCTATGAGGCGCTTGAGGAGGCGCTGGTAAAGCCGCAGCTCTACGCCCATCTTCTTTTTGCCGCCGACAGCGAGAACGACGAGAACAAGCTGCTCTCGCAGAAGTCGGCTGAATTCGGCAATCTCATGGGAAGGGAGCTCCTTTTCTTCGACCTCGAGATCATCCAGATGGAAGAGGAACCGTTCCAGGCCCTGCAGAATGACAGTCAGCTTGCGCCGTACCGCCACTTTCTGGAAGCCATGCGCAAGTTCCGCCCCCACACGCTCACGGAGCGGGAGGAGAGCCTGATCTCCCAGAAGAGCCTCACCGGTGTCCAGGCGTTTTGCCGCCTCTTCGACGAGGTCTCCGCGTCCCTGCGCTACAGCCTCGAGATCGACGGGGAAACGCGCGAGCTCACCGGAGAAGAGCTGCTGGCGCTGCTGCATCACCCCGACGCCGGCCTCAGGGAAAGGGCGTTCAGTACCTTCCTCAAGCGCCACGCGGAGAACGAGATACTGTTTTCCGCCGTCTTCAACAACGTGGCACTGGACCATTCCCAGGAGCTGGAGCTCCGGGATTACAGCCACCCGATGGAGCCGACCAACCTGGGCAACGAGATACCGACTCCGGTGGTCCAGAGCCTGATGCAGGTATCCGAAGCCAACTATCCGCTGGCCCAGGAGTATTTCAGGATGAAGGCGAAGCTCCTCGGGATGGAGCGCCTGAAGAACAGCGACATCTACGCGCCCCTCACGGACAGCGGCAGGAAGTACAGCTTCGAAGAGGCGCGCGCCATGACGGTCCAGGCCTATGGCGGGTTCTCGGCGGAGTTCGCCGAGCTGGCCGACTCCTTTTTCAGCCAGAGGAGGGTCGACGTCCTGCCGCGTCCCGGCAAGAGCGGAGGAGCCTTCTGCATGGGAATGACCCCGTCGCTCCCCCCGTACCTGCTGCTGAACTTCACCGGCAACCTGCGCGACGTCTCCACCATCGCGCATGAGGTCGGGCACGGCATCCATTATCTCCTCGCCCAGCGCCAGAGCATGCTCAACTACCATGCGCCGCTGCCGCTCGCCGAGACCGCGTCGGTTTTCGGCGAGATGCTCCTTACCCGGCAGCTGCTGGAAAACGAGACGGACACGGCAGTCAAGAGGTCGCTGCTCTGCGCCAAGATAGAGGACATCATCGCGACCACCTTCCGGCAAAACGTCCTCACCAGGTTCGAGGAGAGGATGCACCTGGAGAGAAAGAACGGCCTGCTGACGTCGAGCCATCTCTGCGACATCTGGTGGGAGGAAAACGACAGGCTTTACGGCGATTCGGTGCAGATGATAGAACCGTACCGCTTTGGCTGGAGCTACATATCCCATTTCATTCATGCACGATTCTACTGCTACTCGTACACCTGCGCCGAGCTGCTCGTGCTTTCTCTCTACCAGCGCTACCTGAAGGAGCGCGAGAGCTTCATCCCGATCTACCGCGAGATCCTGGCCGACGGCGGTTCCAGGACCCCGGCCGACACGCTGGCGCCTGCCGGCATCACGCTCAGCGACCCGGGTTTCTGGCAGGGCGGCTACGACCTGCTGAACGACCTGATCCAGGAGTTGAAGGGGCTGGAGTGAGAATCCTCACGTCAAGAGCGTCGCACACGGATTCAACGGAAACAAAAGCGATAACTGCAGATCAACCAGTCCCAAGGTAATAGTTTAAAGGTCTTCACCCAAAGATTTTGGTTTGACGCTTCCGTCCTTTTTTGATGTTATCCGTGTGCAAGCCCTTGACTCTTTACGGTTTTGGCTCTGTCTGTTGAATAAAAAAAAAGGCCTGCCCGGTTTCCCGGCAGGCCTTTTTCACTGCTGCTTACTACTGCTTACTTGTACTCTGCGATCTCGTCGAACTGGAGGTACTTGTAGACGCTCTCCTTGTTCGGCTCCACCCTCTCCTTGTACTGGGCGATGTACTCAGCCGGCGTCGGAAGCTTGCCGAGGTTGACGGTGACTGCCCCAAGTTCCGCGGAACCGAGGAACACCTTGGCGCCGTTGCCGATCCTGTCGTCGAAGTTACGGGTCGAGGTGGAGAACATGTTCACACCGTCAGGCACGCGGGCCTGGTTACCCATGCAGAGCGAGCACCCTGCGATCTCGATCCGGGCGCCGACGGCGCTGTAGATCGAGAAGTACGCCTCGTCCTTCAACTGCTTCTGATCCATGCGGGTCGGTGGGCAGATCCAGGTGCGGATCGACGGGTTGAACTTCTTTCCCCTCCAGAGCTCGCCTGCTGCGCGGAAGTGCCCGATGTTGGTCATGCAGGAACCGAGGAACACGTCCTGGATCGGCGTGCCGGCAACCTCGGAGAGGACCTTGACGTCGTCCGGGTCGTTCGGGCAGCAAAGGATCGGCTCGGTGATATCGGCCAGGTCGATCTCGATGACTGCGGCGTACTCGGCGTTGGCGTCGGCCTCCAGAAGCTTGGGCTCCTTGAGCCAGGCCTCGACGGCGTCGATCCTCTTCTGCAGGGTGTTGGCGTCCTGGTACCCTTCCTTGATCATCTTGCGCATCAGCGCTGCGTTGGAGCGCAGGTACTTGGCGACGGAAGCCTCGGAAAGCTTGATGCAGCCGGCGGCGGCACTTCTCTCGGCGGCGGCGTCGGTGAGCTCGAAGGCCTGCTCGACGGAGAGCTCCGGCACCCCTTCCATCTCGAGGATGCGGCCGTTGAACACGTTCACCTTGTTCTTCTTCGGAACGGTAAGGAGCCCCTGCTTGATGGCCCAAAGCGGTATCGCGTTCACGGCGTCGCGCAGCGTGATCCCGGGATTGAATTTCCCCTTGAAGCGGACCAGCACGGACTCAGGCATGTCGAGCGGCATGAAGCCGAGCGCGCCGGCGAAGGCGACCAGGCCGCTTCCGGCCGGGAAGGAGATTCCGATCGGGAAGCGGGTGTGGGAGTCGCCGCCGGTCCCGACTGTGTCGGGGATCAGCAGGCGGTTCAGCCAGGAATGGATGACGCCGTCGCCCGGCTTCAGGGGCACGCCGCAGCGCTCGATGATGAACTGCGGCAGGTTCTTGTGCATCTGCACGTCGGACGGCTTCGGGTAGGCCGCGGTGTGGCAGAAGGACTGCATGAACATCGGCGCCAGGAACTTGAGGCAGGCGAGCTCTTTCAGCTCGTCGGCGGTCATCGGCCCGGTGGTGTCCTGGGAGCCGACCGTGGTCATGGCGGGCTCGCACGCGGTACCCGGCAGCACGCCGACGACTCCGCAGGCCTTGCCGACCATCTTCTGGGCCAGCGAGTAGCCCTGGCCAGCCTTGGGAACCGGGTTGACCGGGAGGGTGAAGACATCGGTTGCCGGCAGGCCGAGAGCCTTCCTGGCCCGGTCGGTGAGGGCGCGGCCGATGATGAGCGGGATCCTGCCGCCGGCGCGGAACTCGTCATGAAGCGTGTTCGGGGCGATGGTGAAGCTGGAGAGGAGCTCGCCAGCCTCGGTCCTGATCTCGCCTTTCTTGGCGTCGATCACGATGACGTCGCCGGTCTTCATCTTGGTCACGTCGGTCTTGATCGGGAAGGCGCCGGAGTCCTGGGCGGTGTTGAAGAAGATCGGTGCGATGACGCCGCCGATGATGATGCCGTCCCTTCTCTTGTTCGGCACCGCCGGGATGTCCTGGCCGATATGCCAGAGCACGCTGTTGCAGGCGGATTTTCTGGAGGAGCCGGTTCCGACCACGTCGCCCACGAAAGCGACCTGGAAACCTTCGGCCCTGTACTTGGCGATGGTCTCTACGCCGTCAGCGAAGCGGGTTTTTCCCATGACCAGCGCGTGCAGGGGGATGTCGGGGCGGCTCCAGGCGTCGCCTGCCGGGGAGAAGTCGTCTGTGTTGATCTCGCCTTCGACCTTGTACACCTTAACCTTGACGGTTTCGGGGAGGCCGGCCTTGGAGGTGAACCATTCGGCGGCGGCCCAGGAGTCCACAACCTTTTTGGCGGAGGCGTTGGTCTTGGAGAGCGCCAGCACTTCGTCGAAGGCGTCATAGACAAGGGTGATGCCGGAGAGCGCCTTGACGGCGCCGTCTGCCAGTTCGGCGTCCTTGAGTGCTGCAACCAGCGGGGCCACGTTGTAGCCGCCCAGCATGGTGCCGAGGGTCTGGACGGCGTCCTTTTTGGAGACCAGCGGGGACTTGATGGATCCGGCTACGATGCCGGCGAGAAAAGCTGCCTTCACCTCGGCCGCGGGGTCGACACCCGGGGAAACCCTTTCTTTGAGGAGTTCCAGCAGGAAAGCCTCCTTGCCTGCGGGCGGAGCCTCCAACAGTTTGCACAGTTGCGCGGTCTGCTCCGGGTCGAGCGGTTTCGCCGGAATCCCGAGTGCCTTTCTTTCAGCCTCTTGCTTCAGGTAAGCTTCGATCATGATCCCTCCTCCAGATGTTTTTTATTAGCGATCTACGGCATTTATGTGAATGCACCGCGATGGGTAGTGCTTCAATTCAACGGATACTGTATACAGTTTTTGCCCAGCTTTGTCAATTGTTGAAATAGGTGAAGGTTGGGGATTTTTCTGCAGAAAGGCTGGGCATGTCTTTGTTTCCGGGGCCTGGCAGATGGTGAGCCCTGGAAAGGAACGAGATGATGATGGGAAGGGTTTAATCAAGGAGACAAGTAGTTTAACGATTCAGGAAAGTCGTGTAAAGGAGATTACGGGATATCAGCCGCTATGGCCCGGCATCCGAACCGATGGACAGCAACTCCGGATGGGCATAGACGTTGAATCGCGGGCCGCGCAGATAACCGACCAGGGCGATCCCCGATTCCTGGCAGATCCGGATCGCCATATCGGTCGGAGAGGTGCGGGAGGCGATCAGAGGGATGCCGAGCGCCGCGGCCTTGGCCGCCATCTCGGCGGAGACGCGGCCCGAGGTCACCAGCAGCCTCCCGGCAAGCTCCACCCCCCTGAGGAGCGCCTCCCCGGCCAACCTGTCGAAGGTGTTGTGACGGCCGATGTCCTCTGCGTGCAGCAGGAGCTGGCCATGGGAGTCGCCGACGGCGGCGGAATGGACGCCGCCGTGGCCTTTATACTTTTCCGCCTTCAGGGCGAGCTGTTCCATCAGGGCGAAGATGGCTGCCGGAAGCACCTGCTCGGGTTCCCCCGGGCGCTTCTCAACCCGTGCTGCAGCCGGAAGCGAGAAGGTGATGCCGGTGCCGCAACCGGAGGTGAGGATCGGCTTGAGCTCGGCCGGGAGCTCGCCCCGGATGCGGACATTGGCGATGCCGTAGTCGTTGCAGACGCTCAGCATCAGGAAATCCTCGACCCGGCTGACGAATCCCTGCACCCGGAGAAACCCCGCCACCAGAAACCTCAGATCGTGGGGCGATGCGATGAGCGTGACGACCTCACGGTCGTTTACCCTGAGCACCAGGGGAAACTCCCCCACCACATCCGCCTCGCCACGCACCAGCCTGCCGTCCGCATAGGCATAAATCTCTTTCATAACAAATCCCCAAAGAACATGACCAGAGAGGGCAGAGAGGGAGACCTGACCGCCGTCCGGCTAGCGGTCACGCCTGTGCTACTTGACCCCGCCGATGCAGAGGTACTTTACCTCGAGGTAATCCTCGATGCCGTATTTGGAGCCCTCCCGGCCGATGCCGGATTCCTTCACCCCGCCGAAGGGGGCGACAGTCGTGGAGATGAGCCCGGTATTGACCCCGATGATGCCGTACTCGAGCGCCTCGGCCACCCGCCAGACGCGGGAGATATCCTGGCTGTAAAAATAGGATGCCAGGCCGAACTCGGTGTCGTTGGCCATCTGCACCGCTTCCTGCTCCGTCTTGAAGCGAAACAGCGGCGCCACCGGCCCGAAGGTCTCCTCCCGGGCCACCAGCATGGCGGGGGTGACATCGGCCAGGACCGTCGGCTCGAAGAAGGTCCCGCCCAGCGCGTGACGCTTGCCGCCGGTAACCAGACGCGCCCCTCGGCCCAGCGCATCGGCGATGTGCTCCTCGACCTTTTCCAGCGCCGCGGCGTCGATGAGCGGTCCCTGCTGGGTTTCGCCCTTGAGACCGTCTCCCACCTTCATTTTCTCGACCGCCACGGCGAGCTTCTCGGCGAACTTGTCGTACACACCGTCCTGCACCAGAAAGCGGTTGGTGCAGACGCAGGTCTGTCCGGTGTTGCGGTACTTGGAGATGATGGCCCCCTCCACCGCTTGATCGATGTCGGCGTCGTCGAACACGATAAAGGGAGCGTTGCCGCCGAGCTCCAGGGAGACCTTCTTCACGGTGCCGGCGCACTGG
>DATCHY010000454.1:0-6054 GCA_036508065.1 Geomonas sp.
GGCGGCGGGTTCATGAGAAGCATGGCCGGCGGCATGGCTGGAGGCATGCTGGGCAGCATGCTGTTCGGTGGCTCTGCCGGAGCCGGCAGCGGCATGGGTGGCGGCACGGGTGGCGGCGGTGGCATCGGCCTGTTTCAGATCATCCTTCTGGCGGGAGGAGGCTACCTGCTGTATCGGTATCTGAAGAAGAGACGCGATTAGGACAGTTTGCATTAAGACCTATGCAACCGCCGGCCTTGCCTCCCCGCTGGCTGCTTTCGGGAGGGGCATCTCGATCCACGCTGAGAATCAGCAGAAAAGGAGAAACCGATATGGAGTATCCGCAGAAGCAGAACCGTGGAGCATCCAGGAAAAATGGAAGTAAAAAGGACGAAAAGGCCATGAACCATGTGGTTTCCTTGCGCGTTAGCGATCAGGAGAAGAGGGTCCTCGAAAGGATCACGGAATCCACCCGCAAGAACGTGTCGGACGTTGTCCGGGAGGCCATCGAATTCTGGCTCTCCAATCGTAAAAGGTTTTGTCTTGAGCCTTGAAGCTCCAGAGAGACCTGGAGCCGTCGCTAAGGATGGACATCGTGCAGATGCAGAGGGCAAATCAACCAAGGAGCTCAAAAAAATGAAAAAAAAGATCGTCAGGGTATTCGCAGTGGTGGCAGCCGTCATGTTTATGAGCATGACGGTGCTGGAATTAAATGCCCACGCCAGGGTCGGCGGGAGCCGTTCCTCCGGAAGCCGCGGGTCGCGCAGCTACGCGCCGGCTACCCCCTATTCCCAGTCCGGCCCGTCACGCCAGCAGATGGCACCCGCGTCGAGCCCCTTCCAGCAGATGGGCGGCGGCGGTTTCATGAGAAGCATGGCAGGCGGAATCATGGGGGGTATGCTGGGAGGCATGCTGTTCAGGAGCCTCGGCATGGCCGGCGGCGCCGGCGGCATGGGTGGCGGCGGCATCGGCATGTTTGAAATAATCCTGCTGGCCGGGATAGGCTACCTCATCTACCGGTTTGTGAAGAATAAGAGAGAAGCCAGCGTCGTCGCCCCTTACGGTCAGGGAGGGTACCAGGACGTACCTCTGGCCCCCGTTTCCTACCAATGCCAGGGCAACGAGTCCGCATCGGGCGAGACAGATGCCGGCCTGGCTCATATCCGCCAGATGGACCCCTCCTTTGACGAGAGCCGCTTCAGCGACACGGTCATGGACGTCTTCTTCAAGATCCAGGGAGGGTGGATGAACCGTGACCTGTCGACGGTATCCGGGCTCCTGACCGACGAGATGAAGCGGATATTCCAGGAAGACCTGGACCGCCTGCTGCGGGATAAGCAGATCAACAGGCTGGAGAATATTGCCGTCCGGAAGGTGGAGATATCAGAGGTGTGGCAGGAGTCGGGACAGGATTATATCACCGCCCTGATTCATGCGAACCTGCTCGACTACACAACCGATGATGCAACCGGCGCGGTGGTGTCCGGCAGCAAGACAGATCCGGTGAAATTCGAGGAGTACTGGACCGTTACCCGGCCCGTCGGCAACAACCCCTGGCGGCTGTCGGCGATCAACCAGAAATAGCGGTCCTGAAGGATACGGGGGAAAAAACTGGCCTGGACGCCCACCGTCGGCGTCCAGGCCTTTATTATGGAAGTAAAACGATTCAGCTGGGGTTGGCTCCTGCAGCCGTAGGGTGGGCCTTGCCCACCGGCAGCCGCAGGCCAACTGCAACAGCAAGCATGGCTCTCAGGGGGATCCGTAAGACGCTTGACAAATAGTGATAATAGATTAAATTTCCATTATCATTATTAGGGAGGTGTATCAGCTCATGCCTTTAATTCAAGTGGTATTGGTCCTGATCGTGGTTGGTGTTGTACTTGGGCTCATCAACCGGTTCATTCCTATGGCGGGATCCATAAAGTCTATATTGAATGCCGTTGTGATCATCGCGGTTGTTTTGTGGCTCCTGAGCGTTTTCGGACTTTTAGGTTATCTCTCCAAGGTCCATGTAGGGAAGTGAACAAGTCCGTGGTACCTTCTGCAAAAAAAAGCCGCTTTTGCTAGAAGCGGCTTGCAGGAAACAGTTTGCTAACGCAGAAGGTGCCTGCGCATCATGCGGTACTATTTACCGTGGCTTTTTTTAACTTCGCCGACCTTCTCCTGGATTTTCCCCCCGAATTTCTCTACGTGCCCTTCCATTGTCAATTTGGGGCTGCTCACGGCCTTACCTACGACCTCTTTAACTTTGCCCTTCGCTTCATGAAGCTTGCCTTCCATTTTGTCTTTCGTGCTTCCTTTCATTAGTTGTCACCTCCTCCAGCAAGAGGCATTGGTGCTTTCATGGTCTAATTATATTATTCTTATCTTATTATAGCAATGCGAAAAATCTGAGCGTGATCTGTTACAGCCGCACTATTTTCTTTTGATCATATTCCCCACAAAGCTTCTCCAGATTTCCGCCCGCGGACGCATGGGCAATGACAATCTCGTCAGCCAGATCCATCATCAGGCGGTTGCGCTGGAAGCACTTCGCCTCACACGCGTGGCTCACGCTGTCGGCATAGCGGGTGATGACCAGCAGGCGGCCGGCTTCCACGGGAGCGCTCAGCTCCGGATCCAGCCTCTGCAGCCCCTTGGCAAGGGCGATGATGATGGGCTGGGTACCTTTCAAAAGATGGCAGAGAACGTCCTTTTCGATGGGCGAGTGGTATCCGGAAATCACGCAGAGGCCTTCCTCACGCTTCTGGTCGGCCCACTGGCAGGACTTGAGCGCAGCCGCCTCGGGGCACCTGCGCGAGCAGAGGAAAGCGACCTTGTAGAGATTGAGCAGCTCGACATTGCCGAGGGAGTGCATCGGTCAAATCCTCCTTCAACTCAGTGCACGGAATTACCGTCAGCAGCATAGAAGCAGACAGTTACACGACCTGCGTCAGGCCGAAGTTCTCCTGGATCTCGGCTGGCGCTTCTTCGAAACGGCTGAACTCCATGGTATAGTTCCCGCGACCTTTGGTGACGCTGCGCAGCTCGGTCATGTAGCCGAACATCTGGGCCAACGGCACGGTCGCCCGCACCAACTGGCTGTCGCCCCGCTCTTCGAGACTTTCCACCCGGCCGCGCTTTTGCAGGAGCGAGCCCAGCACTTTCCCGAGATTCCCCGTGGGAATTTCCAGTTCCAGGGACATGACCGGCTCCAGGAGCAGGGGACTCCCTTCCCGAGCCGCCAGCATCATGCCGCGCTGCGCCGCCGCCCAGAGCGCCGACTCGGCCGGCACCCCGGCCTCGACGGGAATTTCCAGCACCTCCAGCTCCAGATCGGTGAGAGAATAGCCGGTACGGCAACCGGCGAGGCATCCCTGCTGCAAGCTTTGCTCCACGATGGCCAGAAGCTCCGGGGTGAGCGGAGGCTCGGCCGGCGGCAGCACGATGCGCACGCCGCTTCCCCGCGGCAAAGGAGTAAGTCGCAGTACCAGCTCTGCCATCTCCGTGCGCCGGTCCCCTCCTTCCAGATGAAGCATCTCCCGCCGCACCACCTGCTGCCGCAGGGTCTCCCGATAGACCACCCGCGGCCGGCCGGTCTTCACCTGCACCCCGTACTCGCGGCGGAGCCGGTCGAGGATGATCTCCAGGTGGAGTTCCCCCATGCCGGTAAGGATGGTCTGGCCGGTTTCCTGATCCTCGTGCACCCTGAAGGTCGGATCCTCCCAGCGGAACTTTTCCAGGGAGGAGAAGAGATGCTCCCGGTCCCCCACCCCCTTTGCTTCCACCGCCAGCGACACCACCGGTTCCGGTACGTCGAGCCCTTCGAGCACGAGCGGCCGGAGGGGATCGCACAGGGTATCGCCAGTCAGGGTAACCTGGCAGCCGGAAACGGCAACGATGTCGCCGGCCAGTGCTTCCCCGATTTCCTCCCGCCGGTGGGCGTGGACGCGGAACAGCTGCCTGATCCGCTCCGGGGAGCGCTGGGTGCTGTTGAGCAGGGCCGCCCCGGTCCGGATCGTGCCGCTGTAGATGCGCAGGTAGGTGAGCCGCCGCCCTTCCTCGGCCATGACCTTGAAGGCCAAGGCCCGCAGCGGCGCGGCGGAATCGCAGGTGAGGGTCTCCTTTTCCCCGGTGGCCGGATGGTGGCCGACCAGCGCCGGGAGGTCCAGAGGGGACGGGAGGTAGTCGCAGACCGCGTCCAGCAGCGGCTGGATACCCTTGTTGCGGAGCGCCGAGCCGAGCAAGACCGGGAATATCCGGCAAGCGAGGGTTCCCCGCCGCAGCGCCACCCGCAGCCGTTGCGCTGGTACCTTTGCCCCGTCGAGAAAGTCTGCCATAACCTCGTCATCGAAATCGGCGGCCGCCTCGGTCAGCTTCAGCCGCGCCTCGTTCACCTTTTCCGCAACCCCGGGCTCGATCGGTCCCCGCAGTACCGTCTTCCCCTGGTCGGTCTCGCTGAAGATGAGCGTCTCCTCGTTCAAGAGGTCGATTACCCCGGCAAAGCCGGCTTCTTCGCCAATAGGAAGTTGGAGGAGCACGGGCCGCGCCCTGAGCCGCTTCGTCATTTGATGCAAGGCCTGAAGGTAGTCGGCGCCGGCCCGGTCGATCTTGTTGATGAAACAGATCCGGGGCACGCCGTAGCGGTCGGCCTGCCGCCAGACCAATTCGCTCTGGGGCTGGACCCCCTCCACCGCACTGAAGATCGCCACCGCCCCGTCCAGCGCCCGCATACTCCGCTCCACCTCAATCGTGAAGTCGATGTGGCCCGGGGTGTCGATCAGGTTGAACCGGCATTTCCCCCAGCGGCAGGTGGTAGCGGTGGCAGTGATGGTGATGCCGCGCTCCTGCTCCTGAGGCATCCAGTCCATGACCGCCTGGCCGTTATGCACCTCCCCCATCTTGCGGGTTTCGCCGCTGTAAAAGAGGATGCGCTCCGACACAGTGGTCTTGCCTGCATCGATGTGGGATATGATGCCGATATTGCGTATGGAGCGTATATCATCAAGAGGCAGAATCGTCGTTCTCCTTCTGGGCACCCCTTTTTTGTCTGAGCGGAACAGGGGGCAGTCCATGGAATAAAGCAGTTTATCAGCGGTAAACTTTATCACTTGGTTAAGCCCGTGCAACACCATCTCCCGACTTATGTGAGAACAGACCAACATCTCATGGCGGCCAAAACAGCTACCAGCCTCCAGCATCAGTGTGACTCGGCTCCAGGCGCGTACCGCGAACTCCCCGTCTCCATTGCGCACAGCACCCCACTGGTCAACCTATCGATTTTTTGCTAGAATATGGTCATTTAACAAGAGGTTCCCTGGGCCTATCCAGAGCAAAGGTGAGACAATGTAGTTCGGCGGGACCAGTCCGGGCTAGGCAGGTTGGCATTGGGAGGACGATAATGAATGAGTCAACCATTCGGAACTCGGCAGTGACCTCCATAATCAAGCGATTGTTATGTCTAGCATGGTTCGCCATGCTGATTTTTGTGAACCTTCCCGCCGTTGCCTTTGCCAGACCACCATGTCCAGGAATTCACGTACAAATTCTCAACATTAGAAACAGCCACGGGAGCGTAGCTTGTGCGCTCTTCGAATCACCAAGTGGCTTTCCCACCGAGTATCTGCGCTCGGCAACGAATATTATGACGATAAAGATCCGGAAGTCACAAGCAAGCTGCGACTTTGAAGACATCCCGCCGGGGACATATGCCCTGGCCGTCGTTCATGACGAGAATATGAACGGAAAGCTCGATACCAACTTGCTGGGTGTCCCCACTGAAGGCTATGGTTTTCCGAACGGGGCAAAGGCCTTGTTCAGTGCGCCTTCGTTTTCAGCCGCCAGCTTCCCGTACGACGGGCAGAGCCTGGATCTGACGATCAGCCTGCACTACTGAGCTTTCTTAGTCTATTAATCCTCTTGCCTCCCCTGAAACCCGCGCAGAATTCACGTTAGATCTGGGCTGGGCCGCACAGATGGCAGCAGACCTACTCCAAACCGATTTCGCCGAGGTGTGGAAAGGAGGGGAGACCTCGATAGCGGTACAGGCGGGAAGTCTTGTGTGTTACGGGGCAACTCCGGAACTGGGGATGATAG
>DATCHY010000455.1:0-2179 GCA_036508065.1 Geomonas sp.
CCCCCGCACCTCGAGAGTGGCGAAGCTTCGGTACAGCGGACCGAGAAACAGGTTGCCCCAGACGGTCCGCACCCCTCTGAAGAAGCTGGCGTTGGTCCAGAAGCGGAAATGGTCGCGACGGGAGATCTTTTCCCGTTTGGCGATGATCTGGCGCAGGTCCGAGACCCGCGTCTGCGGCCCGATCTGGGAGTCCTCGATATCGAGGCGATATTCCTGTTCCAGAAAATTGACCAGCTCCAGACGGTCAATGGAGGTGAGACCCAGGTCCGCCACCAGCAGGGATTCCTCCCGGATCTGGGCGGCGCTGGTGCCGGTCACCTTGGCGAGCAGGGTGATCAGGGTGTCAGCGGCGACGGTTGCATCGCCTCCCTCGGTTCCTTTTTTCACCACCTCCTTGACCGCGAACTTCTTGATCTTGAGCGTCGTGGTCTTGGGAAATTCCGGCTCCTTCCAGAGGGTGTAGCCGGTAATCTGGTGCATCGCGTCCAGCCTCTTGTTCGCCTGGGCGATGATGTCTTCGGGAGCGATGCCGCCGCCGTTCAAAAGCAGCACGGCGTGCACCTCTTCCCCCCCTCCCCGCTCGAGCCCGATGACGCACGACTCCTTCACCCCGGCGGTCTTGTTCAGCACCGCCTCCAGTTCGTCGGGATAAACGTTCACCCCCGAACCGGTGACGATCAGCTCCTTCTCCCTCCCCCTGATGACCAGCCAGCCGTCCGGGCCGATTTCACCGAGGTCGCCGGTGCGAAACCAGCCGTCCTCCGTGAAGGCGTCCCGGCTGGCCTGCTCGTTCTCGTAGTAGCCTGGAAAAACGCTGTCACCGCGGACCAGTACCTCCCTCCCTTCGATCTTCACTTGAACCCCCGGCAGGGGCGGACCGACCGAGCCTGCTACCTGGCGCTCCATGGTGTTGACGCAGAGAACGGGCGAGCATTCGGTCAGTCCGTACCCTTCCAGGACCGTGAAACCCATGCTGTCCCAGAAGTTGAATACCTCCGGATCCAGAGGGGCGCCACCTGAAACGAAGACGGTGAAATTGCCCCCGAACTTTTTCTGCACCGGAAAGAAGAGGATCCGGCGCACCTCTTTGGGAAGCCCCTTGGCGAGCCCGGCCAGGTACCGGAAGGCTCCGGAGAGGTGCTTTTCCTCCAGTCCCCGCTCGACGGTCGTTTTGAGCAGTTGCATGAGGCGGGGAACGGACATGATGACGTAGACGTCCTCCTCGCTCAGCGCTTCCATGATGGCGGAGGGCTTGAGGGTACGCAGATACACGATGGCCGCGCCACGGTAGAGCGGGGTGAAAAAGCCGCCCATCTGCTCGAACATGTGGGACAGCGGCAGCAGCGAGAGGAACCTGAATTCGGGAGTGATGATCGGTACCTGCTGGTATATCTGGGTCATGTTGGCGACCAGGTTCTTGTGGCTGAGCATGACCCCTTTGGGATTGCCGGTGGTGCCGGAAGTATAGACGAGCTGCGCCATGCTCTCGGGCGAGCAAGGCGCCAGCTCGCCGATCGGCTCGGTTTCCTCGAGCAGGTACTGAAGGTCTTCCAGCAGCAGGGAGGTTCCTTCGGTCATCCGCTCGGCCTTGAACCGGCTCTGCAGCAGGACTTTGGCCTTGGTAAGGCCGCGGATGGAATCGGCACGCGCCAGATCGGACATGAAGTCCACCGGGACCGCGACTGCGCCACGGATGATGATGCCCCAATAGGCTACCGCCCACCATGAAGAGTTGGGCCCCCAGATGAGCACCCTGTCCCCCGCTGCCACGCCGTTTTGCGCCAGGAGGTTTGCCATCTTCAGGGAGAGAACGTGCAATTCTCGATAGGTAACCTCCAGCCGTCTGACGCCGGTGCGGTTCACCAAGGCGGTTTTAGCACCCAGCGCTTCGAAGGTCTGGAAAAGATCGATCAGGGTGTTCATGGCTACTCCTTCGATCCGGCATCTGCTTCGGCCGGCGGGAATCTGTCGCTGGCTTTATAGTTTACCATCAGCTTCGCGCTTGTCGTCTCTCGTCTCTCGTCTCTGGCAGGTTCAGCAGTCAAGGGGAGGCAACTTACCTGCGGCAGAGTGACAACAGACGGCTTCATGATAAGATAATATCTAATTAGACTCAACACATCATCCTGGTCATGTTAGATCAAGGCGACTTGAACTGGATTCGGTTGCAGCTGCTCCC
>DATCHY010000456.1:0-4860 GCA_036508065.1 Geomonas sp.
TTCAGGAATTCCGGCTTGAAGGACTCCTTCAGCGTCTCCATCACACTGGCCTGCATGCGCTGGTAGTCGCTGGCGCCGTACTGCTGGATCCCTTGGGAACCGAGGTTGCTGGTCATGATGATGACGGAATTTTTGAAGTCCACCGTCCTGCCCTGCCCGTCGGTGAGCCTGCCGTCGTCCAGGATCTGCAACAGGACGTTGAAAACCTCGGGATGCGCCTTCTCTATCTCGTCGAACAGCACGATGCAGTACGGCCTTCTGCGCACCGCCTCGGTCAGTTGGCCACCCTCCTCGTAGCCGACGTAGCCGGGGGGGGCGCCGATCAGGCGGGCGACCGTGTGCTTCTCCTGGTATTCGCTCATGTCGATCCGGACGATCGCCTGGTCGTCGTCGAAGAGAAAGGCGGCCAAGGCGCGCGCGGTCTCGGTCTTGCCGACCCCGGTAGGCCCCAGGAAGATGAAGGAGCCGATCGGGCGGTTCGGGTCGGAGAGCCCGCTCCTCGCGCGGCGGACCGCGTTCGCCACCAGGGTGAGCGCGTCATCCTGGCCCACCACGCGGCTTCGCAGGCGCTCCTCCATCCGGACCAGCTTCTCCGATTCGGTCTCCAGCATCCGGTTCACCGGGACGCCGGTCCATTTGGCGACGATCTCGGCCACCATCTCGCCGTCGACCTCCTCGGGAAGCATCTTCCCCTCTTTCTGGATTTCCTCCAGCAACAGTTTCTTCGCCGCCATCTCTTTCTCTATGGCCGGTATCTCGCCGTAACGGATCTCGGCGGTGCGGGCCAGTCTTCCCTCCCGCTCGGCTCTCTTCGCATCTTCCTTCTTCTCCTCCAGGCGCTGCTTCAACTCGCTGAGACCTTTGAGAGCGTCCTTCTCTTTCTGCCAATGGATCTTGAGGACGGCAGATTCGGCTTGCAGGTTCTCCAGATCGTCGGTGAGTTTTTTCAAGCGCTCCAGCGCATGGGGGTCCTGTTCGCGGAGCAGGGCCTGCTTCTCGATCTCCAGTTGGGTGATGCGCCGGTCCACCTCGTCGATCTCGGTCGGTTTCGAGTCGATCTCGATCCGAAGCCGGGAGGCGGCCTCGTCGATCAGGTCGATAGCCTTGTCCGGCAGGAAACGGTCCGTAATGTAGCGGTCCGACAGGGTCGCGGCGGCAATGATGGCGCTGTCCGTGATGCGGATTTTATGGAAGGTCTCGTATCTCTCCTTGAGGCCGCGGAGGATGGCGATGGTGTCCTCGACGCTCGGCTCGCCGGTGTAGACCTGCTGGAAACGGCGCTCCAGTGCGGCGTCCTTTTCGATGTGCTTGCGGTACTCGTTGAGGGTAGTGGCGCCGATGCAGTGCAGGCCTCCTCTCGCCAGGGCAGGCTTCAGCATGTTGGAGGCATCCATTGCCCCTTCCGCCGCTCCCGCGCCGACCAGGGTGTGGAGCTCGTCAATGAAGAGGACGATCTTCCCCTCGGATTTTTCAACTTCCTTGATCACCGCCTTGAGCCGGTCTTCGAACTCCCCCCGGTACTTGGCGCCGGCGATGAGGGCGCCCATGTCGAGGGCCACCAGCTGCTTGTCCTTGAGGGTCTCGGGAACGTCGCCGGAGATGATCCGCTGGGCGAGCCCCTCGACGATGGCGGTTTTTCCCACCCCCGGCTCGCCGATCAGCACCGGATTGTTCTTGGTGCGCCGGGAAAGGACCTGGATCACCCGGCGCACCTCGTCGTCCCGGCCGATCACGGGGTCGAGCTTTCCCTGACGGGCGAGCTCGGTGAGGTCCCGTCCGTACTTGGCGAGCGCCTGGTACTTCTGCTCCGGTTCCTGGTCGGTGACCGCCGCATCGCCGCGCAACGCCTTCAGGGCTGACAGTATCCCATCGCGTGTCACCCCGGATTGGGACAGGAGCTTGGCGCAGGCCGCCTCCTTCTCTCCGGCCAGAGCAAGCAGCAGGTGCTCCGTAGAGACGAAGGCGTCGCGCATGGCGTCCGCTTCTTTTAGCGCCCGATCGAGGATGCGGTTCAGGGCGGGGGAGGGCGAGATCTGCACGTTTCCGGTGACCTTGGGAAGCCTCTTGAGGCTCGCGTCCAGGTTCTCGCGCAGCTGGGCCAGCGGCGCCCCGATCTTCTTCAGGAGGTCCGGGACGAAGCCCCCCTCCTGTTCCAGCAGGGCAAGCAGCAGGTGCTCCGGTTCCAGGGTCCCGGCCGACATGGCGAGCGCCTTCTCCTGGGCAGTAGCCAAGGCCTCCTGCGTCTTCACGGTCATCTTTTCGGGTCGTATCATGTCGAGCCCTCCTTCCGGAATAATA
The DNA here is from genome assembly GCA_036508065.1 of Geomonas sp. GTDB lineage: Bacteria > Desulfobacterota > Desulfuromonadia > Geobacterales > Geobacteraceae > Geomonas. The sequence continues at coordinate 2,299 of DATCHY010000456.1, forward strand.
GGTAGCGCTCCAGGCTCTGTCAAGGGAAGGGGACCGAAAGGCGGGAAACGGTGCCGATTAGTGTTGTCTTAGGATTTGTGCCTTTTTCTGAGACGGCTTTACCTGCAGTCCGCTGAGCGTTCCGGAGTGCCTTACTTCGGCCTTGCGACCAGCATCGGCAATTGCTACGGCTATGGATTATTTCTTATCGTCCTGCCCGGAAATGTGATAGATTTTTCCCTTGCAGATCTGCTTGATAGCACCAGTGAGAACATTTGAAAGAGATAGGAGCAAAATTGGCAGAGTTCGTGTTGGAAGATCAGGAACAAGCTACCGGGGACGCTACCGAGGAAGATCTCGAGGAAGATATCGAGGAAGATCTCGAGGAAGATGCCGAGGAAGATGCCGAGGAAGATGCCGACGGCATATTAACCGGGGGAGACCGGCTGACGCCTCTTGTGCCTACGCCGGGGTGCGCCGTCAGCTTCTACGCGGATAACAAGCGGCATCATGCCGTCTGTCTTGCCGTAATCGGTGATGAATTGCTCCTGGAGCATAAAGGGGCGAGCCGATGTTTTCTGTTCACCGGGAAAGTCTTAGAGATAGTTCCACGCCTGCGGTTTGGGGTTGCCTCGGCTACCATCATGGTTGGTATGCTCAAGACCTGCCGATACCGGTCACTTCCCAAAAAATGGCTCCGGGAGTTGGTACGGACCGGTCAAGCATGGAAGGGAATTGAGCGTGGAGGAGGGTTAGTGCCGCCTCCTGCTGATCTGCTGAAAGACGATGGTCAGATGGAGTTGTTTTGAAACTGAGATAGATGCCGGTTCTGAATACATTCGGCTGGGGGAGTGCCGACGATTATTGGGAAAATGGTTGTCCATCTTTGGGGGGAATTACCTGCCGGCCGGAGAGACAGAGCCGATTTGTGCCGGAGGGGGCTTCATGCTGGTTACCCTGCATCGCCACGCGGAGGTCTCGCACCCCCGCGTGGCTGACGCTCCTACTGTATCTTCCTGATCCAGCCGAAGGTGTCGGGTATCTTGCCGGTCTGGATTCCTGTCAGCGTGTCGTAGAGTTTCCTGGTGTGTTTACCGACGCCGCCGCCGTTTACCTCCAGGCACTCCTCGGCGTAGCACAGGGCGCCTACCGGCGTCACCACCGCGGCCGTGCCGCTGCCGAACGCCTCGGTGATCGCTCCGGAGCGAATATCGTTCATCAGGTCCTTCACGTCGATGCGACGCTCCTCGACCTTCAGGTTCAGTGAACGGGCCAGCGTTAGCACGGAATCACGCGTCACCCCGTGCAGGATGGTCCCCTCCAGCGGGGCCGTGACGATCAGGTCGCCGTAGGCGAAGAACATGTTCATGGCGCCCACTTCCTCGATGTAGCGCCTCTCGACGCCGTCCAGCCAGAGCACCTGGTCGAATCCCTTCTCCTTCGCCTCGAGCCCCGCCTTGAGGGAGCTCGCGTAGTTGCCGCCGGTCTTCGCCTCGCCGGTCCCGCCGGGGGTCGCCCTGACGTACTTGTCTTCCACCATGATCCGTATCGGCTTGAACCCCTGCGGGTAGTAGGCGCCCACCGGGGAGAGTATCACATAGAAGTAGTAGTGGTCCGAAGGCTTGATGCCGACCACCGGCTCGACCGCGATCATGGTGGGCCGGATGTAGAGGGAGGTTCCCTCCGCGCTCGGAATCCAGTCGCGCTCCAGGCTGACCAGCTGCTCGATCCCCTCAAGGAAGAGCTCCTCCGGGACCTGGGCCATGCAGAGCCTTTCGGCTGAGTGGTTGAAGCGCCGGGCGTTCATCTCGGGGCGGAACAGGGCGATGCTGCCGTCCTGCCACTTGTAGGCCTTGAGCCCCTCGAATATTTCCTGGGCGTAATGGAACACGAGCGCCGCGGGGTCGAGCACGAACGGCTCGTTCTTCTTGATCCGGGCATCCACCCATCCCTGCCCCAGCTTCCACTCGACCAGCAGCATCCGGTCGGTGAAGATCCTGCCGAAACCAAGCTTTGACTCGTCATCAAACTTGGCCTTCTTCTCCCCTTCGCTTAAGGGTAGTATCCGTATTTCCATGTGGCTGAACCTCCGGTTTTTTGGCGCCAGGCGGCGTATTTGTTCGGTCTTTTCGTTTACCACATTCACCCACCACCGGCAAGGAATTTAACCTGGCGCGGGGCGCAAGATCGATGTACACCCTATTTTATACACGCTATTGATTTTTCGCAGGGCAGTTGTTATAGTGTTAGCACTCAGAGCCCCCGAGTGCCAGGGGGGCATGAAGCTGAAAGTAACACGTACAGGGAGAAGCTAACGTGAACTATACGATGCCGGCACCCGTAGATAGCCTGACCCTCTACCTTACCGAAATCAACCGTTTCCCGCTCCTCTCCGCGGACGAGGAACGGCACCTGGCGCTTCGTTTCCGCGATGAGGGTGATCTCGAGGCGGCCCACAGGCTGATCACCGCGAATCTCCGTTTCGTGGTGAAGGTCGCCGGGGAGTACCGCTCCTACGGCATGAAGATGCTCGACCTGATCCAGGAGGGGAACATCGGCCTCATGATGGCGGTGCGCAAATTC
>DATCHY010000457.1:0-4713 GCA_036508065.1 Geomonas sp.
CACTCTCTTCTTCAATGGCTTGTTGGGCGCGCAAGAGCGATTCGCTTTCCCGGGCCGCGAAGAGATCGAGAAACGCCCCGCGCAGCCGGCTCCGCACATCCCAGGCGACTGCGAGGACATGCAAACGGGCCGCCTCCGCCAGGTGCCGGGCCTGGGAGATGCGATAGCCCCTTTTGCCGGCGGTCTCCACCGGGATTTCCAGGGCGGCTTCGGGGATCCAGGGCGTGACTTCGGCAACCGGAGTGGTACGGTTGTAACCAAGCGCCACGCTCGCGGTCGGGTTGGGCATCTCGCCCGCGCTTTTCCTCCCAGCCTGGGCGACGCCCCACTGAGCCCGGGCCACGTCCAGGTCGGGATGATAGAAGAAACCCGCCAGGGTCAGGGAATCGATATCCCAGGAAGGGAGCGGCCAGACCAGGGCCAGGCCCATGGCCAGGAAATATTTTTTCAGTTCAGGGCTGTCCAGGGTACGCGCCTCGAAAGCGGACAGGGTCTGCGGAGCGGAAACCGGCCGGGAATGAAAACGGACGCAGCTGCAAAGCAACGACATGGCCAGGAACAAACAGAATAGCTTTGACCCGGATGCTGTCTTCACGAGTATTTCCGCCTGCCGCCAAGGTTTATTTTTTTGTGCTGCCATTTGTGATCAGCATTCGATTATAACACCAATCCGCGGATTTTTAAACGAAAAGAGCGCCGGCATATGCTTGACATTGAATTTATATCTGCCTTGGATTAGAATAGCGTACAAGCAATAATTGAAAAAATCGAAACTCGCAAGGAGGCGGAATGAAAAAATATTCATGCAAAGGATCCATTTTGGCGCTGGCGTTGATCATGTCCCTGTTCAGCCCGGAGCTGAACGCCAAACCGAAGTCGACGGGGTACCATCTTATAAAAAAAACCGTGCTGGGCGGCGAAGGATTCTGGGACTGCCTGTCCCTGGACAGCGAAACGCGGATCATGTACATCACCCACGGCACGGAAGTAGTGCTCTTCCAGATCGATTCCGGCCAGAAATTAGCTCCCATCACTGGATTGCAGGGGGTGCACGAAGTGGCTTTTGCTTCCAAGCTTGGCCGCGGTTACATCAGCAACGGCCGGTCCGATATGTTGACCGTTTTCAATCTCAAGACCGGGGAAAAGTTGGCGGAGATCAAGACCGGAGCCAACCCCGATACCATGCTTTTCGACGATTTTAGCGGCCGCCTGTTTTCCTTCAACGGCCGCAGCGCCGACGCGACGGCGGTCAATGCGACGGACAACGGCGTGGCGGGAACGGTGCCGCTGGGCGGCAAGCCCGAGTTCGCCCAAAGCGATGGCAAAGGCACTATCTTTGTTAACATCGAGGATACGAGCGAGATCGCGGCCTTCGACAGCAAGAGTCTTAAAGTCCTGCGCCGCTGGAAGCTGGCCCCCGGAGAAGAGCCGAGCGGACTGGCCCTCGACAAAAAAAACCGGCGCCTGTTTTCCGGCTGTTCCAACAAGATGCTGGTGGTCTCCAACGCCGACACCGGCGCCATCGTCGCCACGGCGCCCATCGGCTCCGGCTGCGACGGCGTCTGCTTCGACCCGGCCACCGGCCTTATTTTCAGTTCCAACGGCGAGGGGACCCTGACCGTCATCCGCCAGGTGACGCCCGATAAATATGCCGTCGTGGAAACCGTTGCCACCGCCCGCGGCGCGCGCACCCTGGAGCTCGATCTCCGGACTCACCATGTGTTCGTGGTGACGGCCGAACTCGGTCCGGCTCCGGCAGCCACGACTGAGAATCCCCGCCCGCGCCCGCAGGTGTTACCCGGAACTTTTCAAATCCTTGAATTCGGGAGATAATCCGGACCGGGATACGAATCGTCAAAGTCGGCTTTCCCACGGCCTCGATGCAGCCGAGGGTGGCCACTGTCCGATCATGGATTCCCAGTGCCTTTACTTTTTTTGCCTAAATCTTTGTTCCTTGTTTTCCCCTTGATTAAAGCTTGTTTCCTGGCCCGGGAGAATTTTTTCACCCGCCATTCGAGTTTAAAAGCGGCGCTTTTGCCGCCGACGCGGATCTTGCGGGCCAGGACCAGCGGCCCGCGGCCGCGCAGGTAGCGCGCGCCCTTGCCGCTGCGGTGTTCGTCCAGGCGCCGGGCTACGTCGGTGGAGACGCCGGTATAGATGCTGCCGTCACCGCAGCGGATCAGATAGAGATACCAGACCGGCGATTTTTTCAATCTTCCCTGGCCTTGTGCTTCAGGAACGTGCCGTCGGCGTATTCGCTGAAGGCGCGGCGCAGCTCCTCCTCGGTGTTCATGACGATGGGGCCGCTCCAGGCCACGGGCTCACGCAGCGGTTTTCCGGAAACCAGCAGGAAGCGCACCCCCTGGTCTCCGCCGGTTATTTCCACGCCGCCGCCATCGCCGAAGATCACCAGGTTTTCCGTGCCGACCAACGCTTTTTTGCGGGGATCGAAATGCCCCTGCCCGGCGAAAACATAGGCAAATACAGCATAGCCCGCCGGCAGCTTATGGCTGAAAACGGCACCGGCCGGAACCTCGACATCAAGGAATTCGGGGTCGATCCTGATCTCACCGACCGGGCCTTGCACCCCGTCAACCACGCCGCAAACAACCCGGACCTTTACCCCGTTCTCGCGTTCGATCACCGGGATCTGCCGGCGCAAAATGCCGCGGTAGCGGGGGGCCATCATCTTTTCCGCGGCCGGCAGGTTGGCCCACAATTGGAAGCCCTGCAACCCGGTCGCCCGGCTCTCCCTGGGCATCTCCTGGTGGATGATGCCCGAACCGGCCGTCATCCACTGCACGTCGCCCGGTCCGATCACGCCCTTGTTGCCCATGCTGTCGCCGTGGTCGATCTCCCCGCGCAATACGTAGGTGATGGTCTCGATGCCGCGGTGCGGGTGCCAGGGGAACCCGGCGATATAATCTTGGGGATCCCGGGAACTAAAGTCGTCGAGCAGCAGGAAGGGATCGAGCCCGGGGACCTTTTCGAAGCCGAACATCCGGCGCAGCCGCACGCCCGCCCCTTCCAGGGTGGCAACGCCGGAACGGATCGCTTTCACCGTGCAGTACGCAGCCATATAGACCTCCATGGACTTCAGCAAGAGCAGTCAATCATGATTGTAGACAGATAGTATAAAAATCGCAATCCCCAGGCAGAAGGATCGATTATTCTCGGTCCGTGAAGAAACCAGCGGGGCACCGGGCGGCGCCCCGCTGGCGGAAAATGCAAAATTACTCGATTTTAAAGAGGTCGTCACCGACGGCGGCGTTCAGCTCAATGGACTTGACCGCCTGGCTGGAGGCCTTCTTCTGGTTGGCGAACCCCTCGGTCTTGAAGGGCATCTTGATCCCATCCACCTCGCGGTAATCGGAGACGCGCTCCTCGACCGTGGCCGGCCCCTCGGCACCCATTGCCTGGTAGGAACTCCCGCAGGGAAGGAACGATCGCGGGTCGAGGAAGAGATGGAAACTGGTACCGAAGCCGGAGACGGCGAGGTCGATCGCCTCGCTGTCGGCGAATTTCTTCGCCCCCAGGAACTGGACCTGGTACTGGTCCAGGTTCTGCCACATGTAGAACATGTCGCGGCAGAGGCCCTCCCGCAACTCCTTTTTCTGCCCCTCGGGGATCGGCATGGAGCCCTGGGCCATCTTCATCACGGCCTTGTCGCCGTTGACCACCATGTTCATCTTGCCCCCGGGCGTATTCAGCGCGAGATGCAGCTTGTCGGGGAAGACGGAAACCATCTCGGCATCCATCGTCATCTCCCCCATCGGCGTGATCTGGGTCACCTCAACGACGGTGCGGACGTTCTTAACCGCCTTGACCTTCTGCGGGTCGCCTAGGGCGGCAATGGCCTTGGCAAAGAGCTCCCGACCTTTGGCCAGGGTTTCCGCGGTGGCCTCCGGCGCCTTTTCCCCTGCGGGCATCGGGATGGTGATATCGATGGCATTGACCGGGCCGAACGTGCTGAGCGGCTTGTCAAAGTCGGTCTGCTTGCCCACCACCAGGATTTGCAGCTGGTCGGGGTGCAGGTGCTTCTTCGCCGCGTTCAGGATGTCGGCCTTGGTCACCGTTTCGATGCTCTGAAAGAACTTCTCGTTGAAATTGAGGGGGTAGCCGTTGAAGGCATTTGTCAGCATGCTGCGGATGATCTTGGCCCGGCTGTCGAACTGGAAGACATACCCGTTCAGGAACTTGTCCTTGGCCCGCTTGAACTCCGCGTCGCTGACCTCCTCGGTCGTGATGCGCTTGATCTCTTCCAGCATGATGCCGATGGCCTTCGACGTCGACTCCGACTTGGTCTGGGCGCCGGCCTGGAACATGCCCGGCACCTTGTAGCCAGCGCCATAAAAGCCGCCGGCTCCATAGGCCAGCCCCTCATCGGTGCGTACCCTCTTGAATATGCGGTCGAAAGAGAGGATGCTGTTTATTACCATCAGCGCCGGGTAGTCGGGGTCGCTCCACAGGCAACCAATGTGGCCGATCTTGATGTTGGACTGGTTGACATCTTTCTTTTCGATGTAATTGACCGTCGGCTTGTATTCATACTTAGCTTCCGGGAGCATGGGCAGCTTCAGTTTGGCGGCGGGCCAGTCGCCGAGGGCGGCCTCGATCTTGCGGACCATCTGCTTTCCATCGAAATCGCCCCAGACGGCGAGCCACAGGTTGTCTGGATGGAAATAGCTTTTATAGAAGGCGACGATGTCGTCG
>DATCHY010000458.1:0-4305 GCA_036508065.1 Geomonas sp.
CCAGGTACCCCTTCTGGCTTCGGAGCGCCGCCGAGTTCGCCTCGGCTGTTTTGGCCGCAGCGAGCGCGTCTTCTGCCTCCTGCTTCGAGATGATGCCGTCTTTCACCAGCACGAGTTCCCGGTTGGCAAAGGCCCGCTTGTTCTGCGCATCGGCAAGAGCTGCCCGGTACTGGTTCTCCAACTCGGGCGAGTCTATCAGGGCCAGCAGATCACCGCGCTCGACCCGGTCCCCCTTGTCGACCCTGATCTCCTTCAGGTAGCCGCTCACCTTGGCGTACAGGGTAACGCTGGCGTAGGGGCGTGCCTCTCCGGTGAGCATGATGGAGCGCTCCTTGGGGGAGGGCGAGGCGACGGCGATCTGGACCCGGGCCCCGGCCTTGATGCCGGCCTTCCGGCTGGCAAGCTCCCTGGTGACCGTCCTGTGCCTGATGAAAAGCAACAGGCAGATGAGGATGAGGCAGGTCGCCAGGGCGGTGATTCCCAGGATATGGACCAGCCTCCCGGTCGGTTTCGCGTCACTGTCGGCCATTGCCACCTCCCAAGTCTTTCTCTCCCTGCAGCTCCGCCTGCAACCGTTCGTCGAGCAGATGCTTGGCGGGGACCTTGATCCGTAGCAGCGAATAGATCACGGGCACGACGAACAGCGTGACGACGGTGGCCATCAGGAGCCCTCCGATGACCGCGCGACCCAGCGGTGCGTTCTGTTCTCCGGCCTCGCCTAGAGCCAGCGCCATGGGGAACATGCCGATGATCATGGCGAGCGCCGTCATGAGGACCGGCCGCAGCCTGGTCTTTCCCGCGGCAAGCGCCGCCTCGACCGGCGTCACCCCCTGCTCCACCCTGAGGTCGTTGGCGAAGCTCACCAGCAGGATCGAGTTGGAGGTGGCGATGCCGACCGCCATGATGGAGCCCATGAGCGACTCCACGTTGATGGTGGTGCCGGTAAGCGCCAGCATCCAGAGGATCCCTACCAGCGCGCCCGGCACCGCCATCATGATGATGAAGGGGTCGATCCAGGACTGGAACAGCACCACCATCAGGAAATAGACCAGCAGGATGGCAAGGATGAGACCAACTGCCAGGCTCTTGAAGGACTGGGCCATCACCTCGTTCTGGCCCCTGAGCGTGATCCGCATCCCGGGCGGGAGCTTGCCGAGGGCTCGGATGGCAGCGTTTATCTCCCGGGCCACCGACCCCAGGTCGCGCCCCTCCAGGTTCCCCTCCACGTCAAGGACCCGCTGCACCGTGTAATGGGTGATGTTCTCGGCGCTCACCCTGTGGGAAACCGCCGCGAGGTTCCCCAGGGGCTGGGTCGGCGCCTGGGGCGGGGCCGCCAGCGAGGGCTGGGGCTCGGGCTGCAGCAGGGTACCCGCCGAAGCCGGCGTCACCGGAAGGTTCAAAAGGCTCTCCAGGGAGCTTAGGTAGCGCCGCGGTATCTGGACCGCCACCGTGTAGTTCACGTTGTTGGCCGGATTGAGGAAGAAGGATGGGGCGATCAGCACGCTCGTGGAGAGCGAGATCAGGGCGCTGGTCGCCACGTCGCGCTCGCTCATGCCGAACTGCGCGGCGCGGCTTCGGTCCACGTCAACCTGCAGCGTCGGGTAGTCGAGCACCTGGTTGATGTGCACGTCGGTCGCCCCCGGTATGGCGCGCATGGCGTCCCGCAGCCTGAGGGCATACCCGTAGGAGCGGCCGAGGTCCGCCCCCTCGATCTGGACGTCGATCGGCGCGGAAAGGCCGAAATTGAGCACCTGGGTGACGATGTCGGCCGGCTGGAAGTAGAAGCGCGAGCCGGGAAACTCAGCGGCGAGAGCCTCGCGCAGCTTCTTGCGGTAGTGCGCGGTAGGCTCGTGGCCCCTTTTCAGGGAGATCAGGATCTCCGCGTCCATGCCGCCGATGTTCTCCGTCTGTACGAAGGCCAGGTTGTAGAAGGTGGGGATACCGATCATGTCGTTGATCGTTTCCAGATCCTCGGCCGGGATCAGTTCCCGGATGCGGGTCTCGATCCTCTCGACCAGCTTTTCGGTCTCCTCGATCCTCGTGCCGGACGGGGCACGCAGATGCAGCTTCATGAGACCTGCATCGACGTCGGGGAAGAAGTCGGTGCCGACCAGGAACAGCAGGGCGGCACTGACGATCCCGACCAGCGCGGAGACCGTCAGGGTGAAGGGGCGGTGCGCCAGAACTTGCGCCAGGAGCCGGCCGTACCCCTCGCGGAAGCGCTCGAAGTCAGCCTCGCGGCGCCGGTTCAACTCCCGCAGGACCCGTCGCGCGGCGCTCTCCCGCGCCGTTGGCTGGGATGTATGCCGGCCCTCCGGCGGGTGCCGCTCGCCCGCCAGGAGCATCCTGGCCAGGACCGGCACCAGTGTGCGGGACAGCAGGTAGGAGGCGAGCATGGCGGCCACCACGGCAAAGGCGAGCGGCGTGAAGAGGAACTTGGCGGGGCCGAACAGCAGCACGACCGGGAAGAAGACCACGCAGATGGCGAGCGTCGCCACGATGGCGGGTACGGCGATCTGCTGGGCGGAGTCAAGGACCGCCAGCGTGGTCGGCTTGTCCATGGCGAAATTGCGGTGGATGTTCTCCACCTCCACGGTGGCGTCGTCCACCAGCATCCCGATGGCAAGGGCCAGGCCTCCCAGCGTCATGATGTTGATGGAATTGCCGGCCAGGTTCAGGGCAATGACGGCGCTGAAGATGGCAAGCGGTATGGAGGCGGAGACCACGATCATGCTGCGCCAGCTGCCCAGGAAAAAGAGGATCATGAGCGAAACGAGGAGCGAGGCGAGCAGCGCCTCGCGCACCACCCCCCTGACGGCGGCCCTGACGAAGATGGACTGGTCGAAGTCGATCTTCAGCTCCAACCCCTTGGGAGCCGCCTCGCGGATGGCGGGGAGTGCCGCACGTGTCGCGTCCACGACCGCGAGGGTCGAGGCGTCGGCGTGCTTCAGAATGGCGAGGTAGGTGGCTCGGCGGCCGTTCACCCGGACCACGTTGCTCTGCTCGGCAAAGCTGTCCGAGACCTGAGCCACGTCCCCAAGGTAGACCGGCACGTTCCCCTGCACCCGGATCGGGATCGCCTTGAACTGGTCGATGACCCGGGGGCTCGCGTTCAGGGTGACGTTGTATTCGAGCGTGCCGATGCGCGCCGTGCCGGCGGGGATGATGACGTTGGAGGTCTGCAGGGCGGTCACCACGTCGGCCGGGGAGAGCCCGCGCGCGGAGAGTGCCGCCGGGTTGATGTCGATCATGATCTGGCGGTTCTTGCCGCCAAAGGGGGCCGGGGTCGACAGCCCCGGGATGGTGAACAGGCGGACCCTGATGAAGTTGAGGCCGTAGTCGAAGATGCTCTCTTCGGGGAGCGTCTCGCTCCATGCCGTGAGCTGGGCGACCGGGACGTTGGAGGCGTTGAACTGGACGATGACGGGTGGCTGCATGCCGGGCGGGGCGATCCTGAGCAGGGTGTTGGAGACCGAGGCGATCTGCGAGATGGCCGCGCCGATCTCGGTTCCCGGCTGGAAGTAGATCTTCAAAAGACCTATTCCCGGGATGGACTGGCTCTCGATGCGGGAGATGCCGTTCACCGTCGTCGAATAGGCCCTCTCGCTGATGAGAACCACCCGCCGCTCCATGTCCTCAGGCGAGAGGCCGGGATAGTTCCAGGCGACGGCGACCACCGGGATGTCGATAACCGGGAATATGTCGACGATCATCCGGCTGGCCGACAGCGCGCCGAGCACGAGGATCAGCAGCGCCATCACGGCTACCGTGTAGGGACGCCTGAGCGCCAGGCGGACAATCCACATGAGAGATCCTCGGGCTTTTCCGGGCGAGGTCGGTGCTGGCTGCAGCGGCTGCCTTAAGGTGGTTGTGTCACTGTCGACGGATAACTACTTGACACGTCTCCGTTTTGATCCGGCAGCTGACAGGTCCGGCTCCTCTCTGTTCCAAGTCTGCAGTCATCCTCACAGATCTGGGACATTGGAGTATTCTATCATACCTCCCGGCTTTAACCGCCGCTGGGAAGAAAATTGAGGCGATATCGAGCAAGAGCAAAGGGCGGGGCGACCAGCTCAGCATCTCTTGCGGAAAAGGTGAAAGCGCGCCCAGGCGAGCCAGATCGAATGATTGTCAGCGACTTGACTATTTGTGCCGTGGTGTTAAAAGAAAGTGAGGTCTGGCCGGTGCGGCCTGACCGATGCTGTGACACGTTTAATGGCAGGCGAGATAGACTGCAGGAGGGAGGCAGGCATGTCGAAAAAGCCGTACGTTGATAAGAGTATCTGTATCAGTTGCGAGATGTGC
>DATCHY010000459.1:0-3951 GCA_036508065.1 Geomonas sp.
CAGGCGTAAGGCTCGCACACGGATTTGACGGATTGAACGGATAAAATCAGATTAACCCCGAAGCCTTTTGGCTTAGCCCTAAAGTCTTTGCCTGATCTGCCTTTATCCGTTCAATCCGTTCAATCCGTGTGCGAGGTTTTGATCTTTGTTTAAAAGACGCACCTTCTTCCCGGGAAGGTTTCGCTTTAGGGTTGGTTTTACAGTTCAAGGTTGGATTTCTTTTTGTGCCTTTTGCGCCTTTTTGTGGCCAGATGTTTTTTGTTTGCCTGTTTTTTCCCGGAGCTATCTCAGACAATGCCGCCATCGACCACCAGGCATTGGCCGGTGATGTAGGAAGCGCGATCCGAGGCGAGAAACGCCACCACCTCGGCAACCTCCTCGGCCCGGCCGATCCGGCCGAGCGAGGCGCTCTTGATGATCCCTTCCACCATGCCGGGCTTAAGCGCGGCAGTCATCTCGGTATCGATCAACCCCGGCGCCACCGCGTTGACCCGGATCCCCATGGGGCCCACCTCCCGCGCCAGGCTCCGGGTAAAGCTGAGCGCCGCACCCTTGCTGGCGGCGTAGTTGGTCTGCCCGGCGGTGCCGGTGAGAGCGGAGACCGAGGAGAGGTTGACGATGACCCCGCGGCGCCTGGCGAGCATCTTGCGCACCCCCCATTTGCAGCAGTGGAACAGCGGATAGAGGTTGCCCCGCACCACGTCATCCCAGTCCCCATCGGACATCATGGGAAGGTAGCCGTCGCGGATTATCCCGGCGTTGTTGACCAGGATGTCGATGGAGCCTCCTGCGCCGTCCGCAGCATCCATGAGGGCACGGGCCCCCGCGGAAGTCGCCACGTCTGCCTTCATCGTGACGATGGAGCCCGGGAGCGAGGCAGCCTCCTCCGTAAGCTCTGCGGCAGCGGCGTCGTTACTTAAGTACGCGGCGCTGACCCGCGCCCCCAGGCGGGCGAAGTGCAGAGAGACGGCCCGTCCGATGCCGCGGGTACCACCGGTGACCACAACAACCTTGTCCTTGAATTCCATGATCGCTCCAGATCAAAAAAGGGGTATCCCTGCGGCGCCGATTCTGTAGGGGCACCCCTTGCGGGGGCGCCGCGGCGTGCGGTGCCGGTGGGCACGGCCCACCCTACGGCTAAATCTCCCATCAGTGGTAGAGACGCATTGCATGCGTCTCCGCCTTTGTTTCACACCGGCACCCGGCAGCAAATCCCTGCTGCATCGGTGCATCCCGAGACGCATGCAATGCGTCTCCACCTGCCCGTCCTGGTCACATCGGCTTGATCCGGCTGCGCCCCAGGCGCTTCAGCTGTTTCCAGGACGGCCCGCGCACCGGGAAGTGGCGCAGCGCGTCGAGCATGGCGTCGCTCATGTTGAGCTCCATCCCCGGCGCCACCCAGTTCTTGCGGGCCAGCGCCCGCTTGGCCACCAGGTCGCACATGGTTTCCCGGATGGCGGGCGCGATGTAAAAGACGGGCTCCAGTAGCAAGGTCTCTTTGGTAATGATGCCGTCGCCCAGGGCCTGCTGATAGAGCGCCGTGCCGGGAAAAATGCGGATGCCGGTCATGGCGATGACCGCGCTCGGCGCCACCTCGTCCATCAGGGCAAAGCTCTCGTCTATGGTCGCCTCGCACTCCCCGGGCCCGCCAAAGAGCATGTAGTGGGCAAAGTCCACCCCCAGCTCCCGGCACAGCCGCGAGGCGCTGCGTATCTCGTCCACGCCAAAGGATTTGCCGAGGTTTTCCAGCATCAGCTGCGAGCCGGACTCGCTGCCAAACTCGACCGCGTCGCACCCGGCGGCAACCATCGCCTCCAGCAACGAAGCGCTGACAAAACCGGGATTGATGAAGGCGGACCAGTTTATCGAGAGCCTTTCTCGCACCAGGGCCAGGCAGAGTTCCTCGGCAAACTCCGGCGGATAGTTGAAGATGTCATCGACGAAGTAGAGGTAGCTGGCGCCGGCCTCGATGATCTCCCGGATTTCGGCAATGATCTCGCTTATGGGACGCAGCCGAAGCAGGCTTCCTTCCAGAATCGGATAGATGCAGTAGATGCAGGAGAAGGGGCAGCCCCGCTTGGTCTGCAGGTTGGCCATCCCCCCCTCCAGGTGGTAGCGCTCCACCGGAAAGAGGCTGCGGTCGGCCGGCCCTATCTCCCGCACCAGGGACGCCGGCAGGTAGCCGGTCTCCCCCCTGGCGAGCACCCCCGGCAGGGAACCTGTCGGCAGCCCGCTCTCAAGCAGCCCGATCAGTTCCGGCAGTACCTCCTCGCCCTCGCCGACCACGCCGAAATCGGCGTCCAGGTGCGCGAGCAGTTGCACCGGCATCAGGGAAAATCCGGACCCGCCCAGTATGACCGTTGCCCTGCTCCGGCAACCCTCCACCACCGCCTTGATCCCCGAGAGGTAGGAGCGGGTTCCCGGGAAGGTGACGTTATCGATGTTTCTGATGGAGATGACGACGGCGTCGGGTGAAAAATCGGCCAGCGCCTCGCTCATTTCCGCTTCCGGATCCTGGACAAACAGCAGGTCGAGCACCCGCAACCGGTGCCCGCGCCTCGTCAGGGGGCCGGCGAGATAGGAAAGCCCCAGGGGAAACACCGGGTAGGGATTTTGTTCCCTGTTGGCCGAGACGAGCAGGATGTTCATCACACCCCCAGAAAACCCATGAGCGCGCCGAGCCTCTGCGCGATCGGCTGCGGCATGCTGTACTGCAGCACCCCGTCCTGATCGGTCAGCGCATGAACCGTACGGCCGGAGGCGGTCAGTCTGCCATCCTCGCCGATGATGTCACAGAGAAACTCCAGGGTGGCGGTCTGCTTGCGGGCCAGGGTCGTTCGCACCCGCAGTTTCTCGCCGAAGCGGGCCGGCCTCATGAAATTAAGCTCCAGCGCCACCACCGGCGCCCGGAAACCGGCAGCCGCTATCTGGGCAGCATCCACGCCGAAGCGCCCAGCCAGCTCGTTGCGCGCCTCTTCCATCCAGGCGACATAGTGGCCGTGCCAGGCTATCTGGTAGGCGTCCACCTCGTTAAAACGGACACGTATCTGCGTTTCATGATAGTTCACGGCGCCTCCGCTCCAATTTCGGCTTCGATCCAGCGGTTGTATTTCTTCAACGATTCGCCCCGGCCCACCTCGAAGAAGTTCGCGACCCCGGCCGCCCGCAGTGCCCGGTAGGTTCTCTCCCAGTACACCGGCAGCTGCAGCTCCCGCAGCATGAAGCCCGGCAGTTGTGCTGCCGAAAGGTAGCTCTGATCCAGATGGTCCATCAGGGGAGAGGCCGGCTCCGCGTAGCGGTAATCGGCGAAAATCTCGCCCAGTTCCTGCTCCAGCTGCGCCACCAGCGGGGTATGGAGCGGAGCGTCGCAGCCGAAGCTGCGCGCCGAGAAAGCGCCGGCCTCCAAAGCCTCGGCCATGGCATGGGCCATCTCCTCCTCGCCTCCCGAGAGCAGGAAGTGGCGCGAGGTGTTGTGGTTTGCCAGGTGGACCTGGTTGTTCCCGGCGACGGCCCGGAGCGGCTCCAGGGAGAGGCCGATCACGCACCCGAGGGCGTAGCGCCGCGTCGTTCCCATCCCGGCGAGGCAGGAGCCGACGCGCCAGGTGATCTCGATTGCCTGAGCCTCGGGCAGGCAGCCACAGGCGACCAGAGCCGGATAGATACCCATGCTGTGCTGGGCGACCAGTGCGGGGTGCACCCCGTGGCGGCGCAACTGCCGCAACCGGTGCAGGCTTTCGGCAACGCCCGACAGCTGCAATTTGACCTGGTCTGTCCCCTGCACATCGCGCCAGCTGCAGCTCGCCAGATCGAAATGGGCCTTCCGCCGTACCAGTTCCGCTATCTCGGCGAAATCGGCGTCGTCGGGAAGCGCAGTGCTGCAGGAAAGCGGCTGTCCGGGAAACATGAAGCAGTTCATCTTAAAGACTCCAAGTCGTTGAGTCGTTCGACTCT
>DATCHY010000460.1:0-2942 GCA_036508065.1 Geomonas sp.
ACCAAGTATTTTGCCGAGGAAAACATCCCGCTGCAGATCAGGAAGTACCATGACGAGGGGGTGGAGGCGGCCGCCAGCATGGAGGCGACCCGGGGGGGGTACGAAAGCTCCAAGAAGTGGGCCGTCACGGCAATCGCGAACTTCGACTTCGGGGTGGGTCCCGCCAAGGAGATCTTCGACTCCCTGCAGCAGTACGCCAAGATGCGGGGCGCCTATTTCCAGTCCATCTACAACTACAACCTGGCCCTGGCGAATCTGAGATACGCGACCGGTGACGACCCGCTCTGACCGGACCCGCCGGGAAGCCAGCCCTCCTCCGATTTTCAATCAAGGGTCCCCTCCGAACAGGGGGGGACTCTTCCCGTCCCTCCAGTGCGATCAATCCGTCTGCAGAGCCTCCCGATGCGACCCGACGATGAAGGCGACAGTGGTCCGGTCCGATGGTGCAGTGAGCGCCGGGTGGCGCAACGGGGCGCTCACCGGCACCGTTCGAATGAGTACACCTTCTCGGGACTCACCCAGTCGACGAGCACCAAGAAGCCGCCCTCGGGGTGGCTGGCGACCAGCACGCCGTAGTCGGCCAGACCTGCCGCCGCCGCGGTCCGGCTGGCGGCGCCCCAGACCTCGTCGAGTTTCTGCACGCGGGTCACCCGGTCCGTCGTGAAGCGCTCTCGGGCGTCTTTGCGCAACCGGACGATGTGCACGTGGAGCTGGTCCTGGGCACGCATCCCCTGCGGGTTCACCGCGAGGGCCATGGCGGACTCATCGTGGATCCTGCCGCGCGCGACTGCCCAGGCGAAGCTCCAGATGCCGTCCGGGCGACGCGGGTCTTCAACCCCCGTGACGCGCGCGCGCGGCAGGGCCAGCCCGTGCACGAAATCTTCCGGGCAGCCGCACATCTTGCGGTCACGTACGGCGACGTAGTCAGCGGTCTCGCCCCAGACCTCCGTGGTCTCCTGGCACTTCTTGCCGGCGGCGCAGGGGGTGCCGACCAGTGGCGACCGGCAGTTGGCGCAATAATCGGCGCCGGCCGGATCGAGGCAGGTGTTGAGGATATTCCAGAGCACGTCCCTTGAGCCGGCAGCGTGCGCCTGGGCGGGGACGACCAGGGAAACCAGGATCAGTACGGCAAGGAGCAGCGATCTGGTGCCGCTACGGGTAAAAATTTTCATGTCTCTCCCGGTGTCGTTACCTGGTTTACGCGTTGGAAACCACGACAATCCCTGATTCTGTTACCCGGTACCCCTTGCGCCTGTCTTCATCGTGGTCATACCCTATTTCAGCGCCGTCCGGTATCACGAAGTTCTTGTCGATGATGGCTTTCCTGACCTTCGCGTTCCTGCCGATGGTGACGTTCTCAAAGAGGATGGAGTCCTCCACGAGGCTGTAGCTGTTCACCTTGCAGCGCGGGCCGATTATCGACCTCCTGACCGTCCCGCCGCTGGTCACGCACCCTGCGCAGACGTAGGAGTCGATGTTCTGGCCGCGCCGGTCATCATCGTCGAAGATGGTTTTTGCCGGCGGAAGGTTCCCCTGGTTGGTGAGGATGGGCCACTTGTAGTTGTAGAGGTTAAGCTGCGGCGAGACGTTGATGAGGTCCATGTTGGCCTCGTAATACGACTCGATGGTTCCCACATCCTTCCAGTACCCCTTCTCTTCGGCCCTCATCCCGGGAATCAGGTTGTCGTTGAAGTTATAGGCGAACACCTTGTCCCGGTTTTTCAGCATCATCGGAATCACGTGCTTGCCGAAATCGAGGTCTTCGTGCAATTTCTTCCCTTCCTGCAGCACCTCGATCAGTTTCTTGGTGGAGAAGATGTAGTTTCCCATGGAGGCGAAACAGGTCTCCCTGCCGGGAATGGTCTCGGGGGCAGCCGGCTTCTCGGCGAATGCGGTGACCCGGTAGTCGTCGTCCACGGAGAAGACTCCGAAGCGCTTGGCATCCTCGGCCGGCACCTCGAGGGCCGCCAGGGTGAGATCGGCCCGGTTTCTGCGGTGGTAATCGATCATCTGGCTGATATCCATCTTGTAGATGTGGTCCCCGCCGAATATCGCCACGTAGTCGGCATCGGAGGATTCCACGAATCTCAGGTACTGCAGGATGGCATCGGCGGTCCCCTTGAACCACTCCTCGCTTTCGCTTTTAGTCTCGGGCGAAATGGCAACATAGAATTCACCAAGGCCAGTCCATTTGCCCCAGGACTCGCGTATGTGCTTGTTCAGCGAGTAGGCCCGGTACTGCGTCAGGATATAGACCTTCTTGATGCCTGAATTGAACAGATTGCTCAGGACAAAATCGATGATCTTGTATTTTCCGCCAAACGTGACGCTCGGCTTCGCCCTCCGTAACGTGAGAGGGCTGAGACGCTCACCCTTGCCTCCGGCCAGAACCATCGCTATCGTGTTTCTTCCGACATTGCTCATAGAGTACATACATTGCCCCCTTCTTGAATGAAATCGTCAGAATTTATGTTTTGCTATGTTGCTTTGAATCTGGACACTGGTCGGGCAAAAGGGGCGGAAACTGTTCTGGCTACGGTTTTCCGTGCTGGTGTATGTCGTCCGTTTTCTCGAAAAGTACCTTCAGTGTCAGGGGTTTACCCTGCCGCTCGACCTGCAGGGTGCTCTTGTCGCCGATGTGTTTCTGCTTGATGGCGTAGACCAGGTCGAAGCTGTCGGCCAGGGCTTCGCCGTCGAGGGAGAGCAGCAGGTCTCCCTGTTTCACCCCGGCGCGCTCCGCGTTGGAGCCGGGTACCACGTTGCTGACCAGCAGGCCGCGGCCCGGCGCCGGTTCGTACATCACGCCGAGCAGGATGCCGGTCTTCGGCAGCTCCTCGTAGGCAAGGTAGGCGAGGAAATCGTAGGAGACCATGGGGTAGTCGGGCAGCTCGACGTCCATCATCTCCTTCTGCTTTTCGGCCGAAACGACGATCTCCTGGCCT
>DATCHY010000461.1:0-2460 GCA_036508065.1 Geomonas sp.
CATGAGATTTGGGCCAGCCGCAGTAGAATTTCAATGAATAACCTTGGCATAAAGTGTAAACTGCCGGCGATGCCGCGGGCTGATCCAGATGGAGGCTCGGCCTGCTTTGAGGGTTGTCCCACGGCGCTCCCCTGAAGTTGATTTTGCCAACCTCATCCTTATTCCCATGCAGATGCATTCCAGGCTTCAGAAAGAGGTGGCATGATCCGGAAAACGCTCGTCATAGGTCACCGCGGCGCTTCACACGAAGCGCCGGAAAACACCATTGCCTCCTTCCGGCTCGCCTTCGAGCAGGGGGCTGACGGCGTTGAAGCGGATTTCCGGCTCACCCGCGACAGCGAGATCGCCTGCCTGCATGACGACAGTACCGGGCGCACCGCCGGAGTGGATCTGCAGGTGAAGGATTCGACCTGGGAGGAACTGCGCCGGCTGGAGGTGGGAGGGTGGAAGGGGGAACGGTGGCGCGGCGAGCGGATACCGAGCCTGAAGGAGGTACTCCTTGCCCTTCCTGCCGGCAAGCGCCTCTTCATCGAGCTCAAAAGCGGCCTGGAAATCATCCCGCACCTCGCGGCAACGCTGGCGGGGGGGTGCGTGGAGCCGGGGCAGATTCGGCTGCTCGCCTTCAGCGCCGAACTGATCGGAGCCCTCAAGGAGCGTCTCCCCGCCTATCGGGCCTGCTGGCTCACGGACTACCGCTTTCGCGGTGCCTGGCACCCCTCGCGGCAGGAGGTGCTCGAAACCCTGCGGCGCTGCCAGGCGGACGGGGTGGCCAGCAGGTCCCGGGACATTCTGGACCACGCCTTCGTCGCGGCCCTGCGCGAGGAAGCGCGGGAGATCCATGTCTGGACCGTTGACGGCGCTGCCGAAGCCCGCAGGCTCGGCGCGCTCGGCGTGGATTCCATCATGACCAACCGGCCGGAATGGATCGGGCGCTGCCTCGCGGAGCAGGGAGTGGCACGCGGGGGAGAGCCGGCATATGATGATCCTAGTGAGGGGTAAGCTATGAACCGCCAGGCATATCTCGCCACCGGCAGCATGATCGCCATCGCGCAGGGCTTCTCCAAGCTCAAGGTGCACGTGCACGGCAAGGAGAACATCCCCAAGGGGTCGATCATCTTCGTGGTGAACCATTTCACGCGGATCGAAACTCTGCTGCTTCCCTACCACATCTATAAGCTGACCAGTGTCCCGGTCTGGTCGCTCGCCGACGCCTCGTTCTTCGACGGGCCGCTGAGCGGCCTTCTGGAGATGGTCGGTGCCGTTTCGACGCGCCACCCGGATCGGGACCGGATGATCGTGAAGACCCTGCTGACCGGCGAGGCCAACTGGATAATCTTCCCCGAGGGGAGGATGGTGAAGGACAAGGGGGCCTTCCGGCGCGGGCTGCTATTCCCCTCCCGCGGGGAGCGCCCCCATTCCGGCGCCGCGACCCTGGCACTGCGCACCGAGTTTTACCGGCAGAGGCTGTCCCGCCTGGCCCAGACGGCACCGGACGAGGTACAGAGGCTGAAGGGGCTGTTCCAGCTCGGCGATCTCGGACCGGTGCTCGCCGGCGCCTGCTGGATCGTGCCGGTCAACATCACCTATTATCCGCTGCGGGCCCAGGAAAACGTGCTGAGCTTGCTTGCGGACACCTTCCTGAAAAAGACCTCGCCGCGTCTCCGGGAGGAGATGCTGACCGAGGGGAGCATGCTCTTCTCCGGGGTCGATATCGACATCCGCTTCGGAGAGCCGCTGGAGCCGGCCGGTTACCTCGCTTCCCCGGCGACCAGGGCCGATATCGCCTACCCCGGCCGGATCGATTTCGACGACAAGCTCCCCTCACTCCCCGACATGCGGCGGGCGGCCTCCAGGCTGATGGATCGCTACATGTCGTCGATCTACGGCATGACCACGGTGAACCACGACCACCTGTTCGCCTCGCTGCTGCGGGCCCTTCCCTTCAAGACCATCAGCGAGGACGATTTCCGCCGCAGGGTGTTCCTGCTCGCCTCGCAGCAGCTGAAAACGAGCAGGGTCACCTGCCACCACAGCCTGGAGACCGGCCAGGTCTCCCTGCTGACCGACGACCGCTACCACAAGTACCGGGATTTTGCCCTGCTCGCGCTGGAAAAGGGTGTCGTGACCCGGCGCCAGGGGACGCTGGTGAAGGACCGGGCCAAGTTCTCCGCCCCCTTCGACATGCAGCGTGCCCGGATCGACAACCCGATCGGGGTGATCGCCAACGAGGTGATGCCGCTGACCATTCTGCAGCGCGAGGTCCACCTGACGGCCTGGCTTCCGGGGTGGCTGGTGCGCAGCAGGGTGGCCGACATCCTGGAGCGTCAGGCCCTGGACGAGTTCGAGGCGGACTACCAGGCCTACTACCGGGCGGGAGAGAGCAAGGAGCGCCCGGTCGGGGCCCCCGTCCTCCTCAGGGGGCGCTCGCGCAGGCTCGGCGTGGTCCTCGTGCACGGCTAT
>DATCHY010000462.1:0-5389 GCA_036508065.1 Geomonas sp.
TTTTTGTAGGTTGGCGGTGAGCGGTCTCATCGTGAACCCCAACGTTGCTATGTTGGGGTTCACGATGGAGCTGTTCACCCCAACCTACCGTCGGCAAAAGATGAAGTTTTAAGCTGGACTGGGTACTGGCGGCTAATCGCAGGTAAAAAGACACAAGGTATTGAGGACATTTTCTGCCTGGCTTCTGGCTAAGGTGTTATTATTCTCGGGATGCCCATCCCTTCTTCCTCCGGGCCTGCGCGCTGGAGCGCTACGGCGCGCAAGCGGGAGAAGGTGCTCCGAAGGGGCGGATTAGGGCGTTGGCCCAGAGTGAAAAGACCAAACGGAGATTTATGCGCAGATTGACGCTGATTGGGATGCCTGGATCGGGGAAGAGCGCGGTTGGAAAAATCATCGCCGCCCGGCTCGGGTGGAAATTCCTGGACACTGACAAGGCTATCGAGGAGCGCCATGGTATGCCGCTGCAAACGCTCATCGATACCGTCGGTGATGGGCCGTTCAGACGCCTCGAAGAGGAGACCGTCCTGGATCTGGCAACTGCCGAGCCGGCCGTCATCTCCACCGGTGGCAGCGTTGTCTATTCGGATGCTGCCATGCTTCATCTTGCCGCGCTGTCGACCATCGTCTTTCTCGATGTCACGATCGCTGCGATACGCGCTCACATCGAGTCTGAGGCGCCGCGGGGCATTGTCGGCTTGACGGCTGGGGGTCTGGAGGAACTCTTTAAGGAGAGGCTGCCGCTTTACCGGCGCTACGCCGACGTGATCGTCACATTCGGCACGGAAACGCCCGAAGAAGCAGCGGCCAAGATTCTCTCCGCGTTACCTGAAGACTGGCAAAACGGCTGACCATGCATTGACTTATTCAACGGCCTCCCCTACTATTCATCAATATGGAAACCGCAACCAAGTCAAAAGCCGCTTCAAGATTCCGCCTCTCTGGACTCTCACTGATTCAGAAGATCAGCGTTGGCTATGCAGCCATGGCACTCTTCACCATGGCTGCACTCGCTTTCTCATCCATGAACATCTATGCACTGAACAGGACTGCCCGCGGGATCGCCAATAACCACCTCCCGGTCATCAGTTCCCTGATCAGACTGCGCACCTCGATCCTGGCGCAGGAAAGCTACGCGGGGAAATATGCAATCCTCAAAGACCCGACCTTCATCGAGCTGTTCGGCCAGCGGGAAAAGGAGACTCTCGCCGACTTGGCGGTTCTGGACCAAGCGGACTCTGGCAGCGACACCGCTACACTGAAACGGCTCTATGCCGATTACCGTTCGGCATCGGCCAGGCTTTTCGCCGGCAAGACGGGTGACACCGCACAGCTCCGCACGTCGGCAGTGAAACTGCTAAGCGGGGTCGACGCGGTCTACGTCAAGCGTCAGGAGCTGCTCCAGTCCGAGCTCCAGAGGGCAAGCCAGCAGCAGGAATCCACCATACGGTGGACCATCATCATATCCTGCGCCGGTTTCCTGCTCGCCATGGCCGTGGCCCCCTTCGTCACCTACCGCACCTTCCGCGCCATCAGGAGGCTGCAGAGCGCAACCCACCGGATTGCCGAGGGGGATTTCGACTACGACCCGCAGATCCCGGACGGAGACGAGATCGGCGACCTGGCCAGGGATTTCACGCGCATGGCGGCGCGGCTCAAGGATCTGGAGCAGATCAGCCTGGACGCCAGCCCGCTCACCCGGCTGCCGGGGAACACTGCTATAGAGCGGGTCCTCGACGAGCGGCTCAAAGGCGGCGCACCATTTGCCTTTTGCTATGCGGACCTGGACAACTTCAAGCCTTACAGCGATCATTATGGATATGCCAAAGGGAGCGAGCTGCTCCGCGTCACGGGCGACCTGATTTACGAGACGGTCAAGGCGCACGGCGAGGAGGGAAGCTTTGTGGGCCACATAGGGGGAGACGATTTCGTCATGGTGCTCTCGACCGAAAGGGCAGCGGCCGTCTGCGAAGCGGTGATCAACAACTTCGACGCCGAAGTGGTCAAGCATTTCAGCCCCGAAGACCTGGAACGCGGAGGACTCGAGGGGTGCGACCGTTACGGCGTGCACCGGTTCTTCCCGATAACCACCATCTCCATCGCCGTCATCATCTGCGGCGGAGAGCAGTTCGCCTCGGCCGTCGAGATCGCCAGGGTCGCGGCCCAGGTGAAGGACGCCGCCAAGGAGACCCCCGGAAGCAGCTACCTTATCAGCCGGCAAAAGCAGGTGACATGAAAAGACTCGCCACACTATTACTGGCCATCTCCCTTTGTACCGGATGTGCCACCCCGCAAAAGGGCGAAAGCTTCGGCTTCATGCAGCGCTACAACGGATCGAATCGGCTTGCCTCGGCGGTCGCACTGCTGGACAAAGACGACAGCCCCGGTGCCGCCAAGGTGCTGGAGGCCATCTGCGCCAGCAAACCGGTGCCGGGCGTAACCGATGAGGCCCTGTTCCGGCTGGCGCTGCTCTCCCTCAAGCCCAGCGCGGAACGGCCGGCATCCACCAAGGCGCATCAACTGTTGAGGCGGCTCAAAAAGGAGTTCCCCTCCAGTCCCTGGACCGCCCAGGCCGCGCCGCTCACCGAACTGATAAACGCCGCGGAGGAGCTCAGGCGCCAGAACAAGAGCTACAAGGCTACCAACCAGTCCCAGGCCAAGGAAATCAACGAGCTCAACAGGAATATCGAGCAACTCAACAGTAGTATCGACCAGTTAAAGCACCTCGATCTGGAACTAGAGAAGAAGTCCCGCTGAACCTACTTGTTCCGTAGTCCGTGTGGAATTTATCAGATCTCCCCAGATTTTATCCGTGGCCAATGGTTTTAACTTTGATTCGGAGCGCCCCATGACCGTCGAAATGGAGACCTTCATCCGCTTCATCCCCAAGGCCGAACTGCACCTGCACATCGAGGGGACGCTGGAGCCGGAACTGATGTTCGGAATCGCGGCCCGCAACGGGATTTCCCTCCCCTTTGACTCGGTGGACCAGGTGCGCGCAGCCTACGATTTTTCCGACCTCCAGTCCTTCCTCGACATCTACTACCAGGGGATGCGGGTACTGCTGCATGAGCGGGACTTCTTCGACATGACCAGCGCCTATCTGACGAGAGCGCATGCGGACGGCGTCCGACATACGGAGATATTCTTTGACCCGCAGGGGCACACGGAAAGGGGCGTTTCCTTCGAGACGGTCATCACCGGCATACGCCGGGCTCAGCTTGATGCCGAGCAGCGCTTCGGCATCAGCTCCAGGCTCATCCTCTGCTTCCTGCGCCATTTGAGCGCAGAGTCCGCCCTGGCAACCCTGAGCCAAGCCCTGCCGTTTCGCGACTGGATTACTGCGGTGGGTCTCGACTCCTCCGAGGCTGGCAACCCCCCGGGTAAATTCAGCGCCGTCTTCGACCGCGCGCGCGACGAAGGGTTCCTGACCGTCGCCCACGCAGGCGAAGAGGGTCCTCCGGCCTACATCTGGGAGGCGTTGGACCTCCTCAAGGTGTCGCGGGTCGACCACGGCGTCCGCTGCCTTGAGGACGCGCTGCTGGTGGAGAAGTTGAAGGCCGAGCGGGTGCCGCTCACCGTCTGTCCCCTCTCCAATGTCAGGCTCCGCGTGTTCCCGACGCTGGGCGAGCACAATATGAAGCGGATGCTGGAACGCGGGCTCTGCGTCACGGTAAACTCGGACGACCCGGCGTATTTCGGGGGATACCTTACGGAAAATTTTCTGGCAGCCCAGAGATCGCTCGGCCTTGGATACCGCGACGTCCGGCGGCTGGTGGAAAATTCTTTCATCGGCTCATTTCTGGACCCTCGGGCGAAGGCCGGCTACCTCGACGAGGTGAACGCCTACTGCAAACAATTGACAATTAACAATGGACAATTATCGGTCGATTAGGACCTCCCCCCTTCAAGGAGGAGGAGAAAACAATAAACAACAAAAAAGGCGACCAGTGGCGGCCTTTTTTTAGGTATCTGCCTCGATGAACGAGGCCGCCGGAATACCCGGCTCCGTCACGGCAGCTCCAGCGGAGGCTCCTCGAGCAGCGCCAGCTGTTCACGCAGCTCGAGTATCTGCTCGCCCCAGTAGCGCACCGTGTTGAACCAGGGAAAGGTGCTCGGGAAGGTCGGGTCATCCCAGCGGCTGGCAAGCCAGGCACTGTAATGCAGCATGCGCAGGGCCCGCAACACTTCCACCAGGCGGAGTTCGCTGGGATGGAAATCATAGAACTCGCTGTACCCTTTGATCAGTTCGGCGAGTTGCGCCGTCTGACGCGGCCGCTCCCCGGAGAGCATCATCCAGAGATCCTGCACTGCCGGAGCCATGCGCGCATCATCGAAATCGACGAAGTGAGGCGCACCGTCGCGCCAGAGTATGTTGCCGGCATGGCAATCGCCATGGGAGCGGATGTAGCGCACCTGCGGGGTCCCGGAAATGATCTCGTCGATTACCTGCAGCAGCTGGCCGGTCACCGCGGTATAGCTCGCCCGGTACTCGTCGGGGATGAAGCGATCGTTTATGAGTGCCACGCTCTGGTGGCCGAAGCTGAGGCTGTCGAGGGTGGGACGGTGCAGAAAGGGGCGGACCGCGCCGATGCTGTGAATGCGCCCCAGCATGCGGCCGAGGATCAGCAGGTTCTCGTTGTTGTCGAACTCCGGGGCGTGGCCGCCCTGCCGCGGATAGAGGGCAAAGCGAAATCCCTCGTAATGGAGCAGGCTCTCGCCCGCCTGGTTCCGGCAGGGAGCCACCACCGACAGCTCGTGCTCGGCCAGATCGAAGCAGAAGGTATGCTCCTCGATGATCTGCTCGTCGCTCCAGCGCCCGGGGCGATAAAACTTCGCTATCAACGGTTGCCCTTCGTCGATCCCCACCTGGTACACGCGGTTTTCGTAGCTGTTCAGCGCGGAGGTACGGCAATCGCAGCGATACCCCTGGCTTTCGACGGCGTCCATGATGAAGCTCGGTGTAAGGGATTGGAAAGCGTGCGTGGTCTCGGCCATAAGTCGTGGTTCTCCGTAGCGGCCATGTTTTGCGGCCGCCCTTACCATAGCATTTTTTCCGGCGGGAACCAAGGAGAAGCAGACGAGGCGCAGGAGCAAGAACTGCGGAGATTAGCCCTATTAAATCCGGTAATGTTTCCATCTGGCGCGAGAACAGTGTATAAAGGTGCTATGAAGATCCCTAAGAGTTTCGAAATGCTGGTCCAAAACGGCCTCGTCGACGAGGTCATCTGTCAGCTCATGAGCGGCAAGGAAGCCGAGGTCTATGTGGTCCTTTCCGCAGGAGAGATCCGCTGCGCCAAGGTGTACAAGGAAGCGGGCAAACGCAGCTTCAGCCAGCAGGCTCAATACCAGGAAGGGCGCAAGGTGCGTAACAGCCGTCGGGCCCGCGCCA
>DATCHY010000463.1:0-5627 GCA_036508065.1 Geomonas sp.
CGGGGTGTTCCGGGAAAACGAAGCGATCACCGAGCGGGTCATGGATTCAAACGACCTCGAGAAAGAGCGCGGCATCACCATCCTCTCCAAGAACCTGAGCATCCACCACGGCGGGTTCAAGATCAACATCGTCGACACCCCGGGTCATGCCGACTTCGGCGGCGAGGTGGAGCGCGTGCTGAAGATGGTCGATTCGGTCCTCCTGCTGGTGGACGCGCTGGACGGCCCGATGCCGCAGACCCGCTTCGTTCTCAAGAAGTCGCTCGACCTGGGGCTGAGGCCGATCGTCGTGATCAACAAGGTGGACCGCCCGGGGGCGCGCCCCGCCGAGGTGGTCGACATGGTGTTCGACCTGTTCTGCGAACTGCAGGCCTCCGATGCGCAGCTCGATTTCGCCATCTGCTACACGAGCGCCAAGCTCGGCTACGCCATGATGGAGATGAACCAGCCCTCCGATAACATGGAGCCGCTCTTCGAGCTGATCAAGGACAACGTCCACCCGCCTGAAGGGGATGTCAACGCGCCCTTCCAGCTGCTGGTCACCAATATCGACTACAACGACTACATCGGCCGCATCGCCACCGGGAAGATCTTCAACGGCAAGGTGAGTGCCGGCGAAACCGTGGCACTCATCAAGCGCGACGGCACCATCTCTAAGGGGCGGGTCACCAAGCTTCTGGGTTACGAGGGGCTGAAGCAGGTCGACATCCCCGAGGCGTTCACCGGTGACATCGTGAACATCGCCGGATTCACCGATGTCGGGATCGGCGAGACACTCGCCTCAGCCGAAAACCCGATCGCACTCCCCTATGTGGCGATCGACGAGCCGACCCTCTCCATGAACTTCATCGTCAACAGCTCCCCGTTCGCCGGGCGCGAGGGTAAGCTCGTCACCTCCAGAAACATCCGGGAGCGCCTGGATCGGGAACTGAGGACGAACGTCTCGCTGCGCGTGGCGGACACCGCGAACGCGGACACCTTCCAGGTCTCCGGCCGCGGCGAGCTGCACCTCTCCATCCTGATCGAGAACATGCGCCGCGAAGGGTTCGAGATGGCGGTCTCCAAGCCCGAGGTGATCATGCGGGATGTGGACGGCAAGAAATACGAGCCGATGGAGTACCTGGTCGTCGACGTCGCCTCCGAGTACCAGGGGGTGATCATCGAGCGGATGGGACCGCGTAAGGGCGAGATGGTCGCCATGACGCCGATGGGGGATTCGACCCGGCTCGAGTTCATCGTTCCAGCCCGTGGCCTGATCGGCCTGCGCGGCGAGTTCCTGACCGAGACCCGCGGCACCGCCGTCATCACGCACACCTTCCACGAGTACGCCCCCTACAAGGGCGAGATCCCCGGCAGGAAGAACGGCGTCCTGACCGCCATGGAGCAGGGGGAGACCACAGCCTACTCCCTGGACGCCTTGCAGCCGCGCGGCACCCTGTTTCTTGGCGCCGGAGTCGAGGTGTACGGCGGGATGATCATCGGGCAGCACTCCAAGGATAACGACCTTGAGGTGAATCCCTGCAAGGGGAAGAAGCTCACCAACGTGCGCGCCTCCGGCACCGACGATGCCATCAAGCTCACCCCTCCGAGGCTCCTGACGCTGGAACAGGCACTGGAGTTCATCGCCGAGGACGAACTCGTCGAGGTGACCCCGTCTTCCATCAGGCTCAGGAAGAAGGTGCTTGATCCGAACATGCGCAAGCGCTCCAACAGGTAGACCACCAAGGGGTCCCCGTGAAGCCGCTCTGCAGCTTCCGGGGACCTTTTTCAATCGGGGCCGGATCGTTACGCGCCCGGTCCCCCGATTACCCCGGTTCGCGCAGAAACGTCGTAGCCGTACGTGTAGTATCTGAACGTTTAACGTAGAACGTAGAACGAGTTAAACGTATTTTTTCTAGAGGAGTCGCCTCATGCCTTTGCGAGCCTTGCTCCACCTTGGTCTGTTTCTCACCCTCGCCCTCCTGTCCGCCTGCGCCTCGACCCCGGCTCCTACCAAGAGCGCCGATAGCTACTTCAAGGAAGGTGAGGCCGCCTACGCATCCAGCAACTTTGAGGACGCCATCGCCAAGTGGAAGAAGGTGAAGGAGAGCTACAGCTCGCCGGAGCTTACCACGCAGGCGGAGCTGAAGATAGCCGACGCGCATTTCGAGAACAAGGCATATATCGAGGCCGCCGCGGCCTACGAGGACTTTCGCAAGCTCCACCCCGGGCACGAGAAGGCGGCCTACGCGCTGTACCGGCTCGGTATGAGCCACTACCACCAGATCACCGGGATCGACACGGATCAGACCCCGGTCAAGAACGCTGTCATCACCCTGGAGAGCTTCCTGACCCGGTACCCCGGCTCCGAGTACGCGGCCGAGGTGAGGCTGAAGCTGGCCGATTGCCGGGTCAAGCAGCTGGAGTACGAAAACTACGTCGGCAACTTTTACCTGAGGACCGGAAAATACCCGTCAGCCATCAAGCGCCTGAGCGAGGCTCTGGTGAGATTTCCCAATCTGCCCAAGCTGGACGCCACCCTCTTTTACCTGGGCCAGGCCTACCTTAAGTCGGGGGATACGGTGCAGGGGGGGAAGGTTTTCAAGCGGCTTTCGACCGAGTTCCCGGCCAGTCCCCTGAACATGGACGCCTCGAAAATGCTGGGAACCTTTGCCGGCTACTCGTCAGCGCGCGGCTGAATCCTGCCACGCCGGGAGCATGCGTCTCCGGCCGGAAACCTGCTCCGATGCGGTCCGCCAAGGGCGGATCCGGGAAGTGTGGGTTTTTATGGGGGCGGGGACGCAAGCGTCTCGACTCGGCTAAAGCGAACGTCTGGTCCCTGCGCGTAGTCGATGGGCCGCTAAGCGGAAATGGTTTTACCCTGCCACCCCTTTTCTTTAAGGGATAGGGAAAATGGGGCTTTGAGCCGTGTCCCACGCGCCAGAATGGCGCGCAGTATAGGCCTGGTTCCGGGCACTGCGCCGTTTTTTTTCCTGGTACATCCTCTCGTCAGCCGTGCGCCAGGCTGCCATCAGTTCCTCGCCGCTGTTGGCGGTAGCGGCGCCGATGGAGAGCTTCAAGAGGCTCCAGCCGTTCTCCTTGGTGCCGAGGCTCAGGTGCTGGTTGAGCCGTTCTATCGCTTCCATCAGGGCCGTTTCATCCGTGTCGGGGAGCAGCGCCGCGAACTCGTCACCGCCTATGCGGGCAGCCACATCCCCCCTTCGGAACGCCCCCTTGAACAGTTCTGCGGCATGTCTTAGCAGTTCGTCCCCAGCCGCATGCCCAAGCTGGTCGTTGGTTTCCTTCAATCGGTCCACGTCCGCCATCACGATACTGACCGGGAACTTCCTCCCCATTTTCAGCCTCTCCATCTCCTCATCGAAGTAGGCCCGGTTGTAGATGCCGGTCAGCATGTCGTGCGTGCTCAGGTAACGCAGCCTCATCTCGGTGCGCTTGCGCTCCGAGATGTCCAGCAGGGCCCCGACCACCCCGCCGACGCTGCTGTCGGAATTGTTGAAGGTCGCACAGTAGAAGATCACCTCGCGACTCTCTCCTGCGGCGCAGGCGATGGTCCCCTCGAAGGTCTGGGTGCCCTTGCCCTCCGCCAGCGCCGCCTCGCCCTTGGTGTAGAGCGCGGCAAGATCTAGGGGGAGGATGTTGTAGATGTTTTTGTTGATGATCCCCTCCCTCTTCATGCCAACCTGAGCCTCGAACGCCTTGTTGCAGCCGAGGTAAAGCCCGTTCGGGTCGTTGTAGAAGATCGGGGTCGGCAGCGTGTCTATCAGCACCTGGATGAAGTCCAGTTTTTCCCTGAGCTCCTTTTCCGTGCGCCGGTGCTCCCGGCGCTCGGACGCCTCGGCGATCTCCCTTCTGATCGCCGGGACCAGCCGGGACAGATGCCCTTTCAGCAGGAAATCATGGGCGCCGGCACGCATCGCCTCAACTGCGGCCTCCTCGCCGACCTTGCCGGAAATCATGACGAATGGTTTGTCGAGGCCCCTCTGGCTGAGGACCTGCAGCGCCTGCAACCCGCTGAAGCCGGGCAACCGGTAGTCCGAGATGACCGCGTCCCAGGGGGAACTGTCGAGCGCCTCGATCATGGACTGGGCGCTGTCCACGCGCTGGGACTCCACGTCGAAGCCTCCTTTCTCCAGTTCCCTGATGACGAGGTCGGCGTCGTCCGGCGCATCTTCGACTATTAACACTCTGATGAAATTCTCCATGGAGTTTCTCTCCGGGAAAACGGGCTCCAGTAACTCCGGCCGGTGTCTGTAGGGATGAAGGGATGGCGCAATCCGGGCGGCCGGTATGGCAGGGTCGCCCGTTTTTTAGTTTGCACCAGACAAAGGTATCATGAAGAAATGGTAATGCAACTTGGTTTGGAGAAAACCGCGGGCCTCATCTGGGTGGAGGTAGCTATTTACCCCTTTGCCGATATGTGTATAATGATCCGACAACAAACGCGGGAGGTATTATGGCTGAAGAACAGAAGGATCCCTGGCTCAACTATCTGGCATTGACAACGATCGTCCTGGCAGTCTGCGCCACCATGGCGACCTTTAAGGGAGGAGGCTTTTCGACCCGCTCGGTTTTAAGCCAGACCCAGGCTTCGGACCAGTGGGCCTTTTTCCAGTCCAAGAGCATCAAGGGGTATCTCTACGAGATGCAGAAGGACCAGTTGGAGATGCAGGTTAAGAGCCAGGGGGCGAAAATGTCGCCCGCTCTTGCCGCAGACTACCAGCAGAAGATAAATGGCTACGCCGCGAAGATCGCCAAGTACGAGTCGGAAAAAAACAAGATACAAAGTGACGCGAAGCGGCTCGAATCGAGGAGGGACGATGCGCAGCGGCACGGGCAGGCATTCGGCGTCGCGGTGATCTTTCTGCAGATAGCGATCCTGTTGTCATCCATAGCGGCGCTTTTGAAAAAGAAGTACGTCTGGGTACTCGGCGTCCTGATAGGCGGTTACGGCATCCTCCAGTTTGCCAATGGATTCTTCCTGTTCATGTAGCTTTGCGGTTTCGTTTCGAGTGCTTCGGGAGCATGTCGCGGCATAGCGAACTGTTTGAACCATACCGTCGCGGCTGTTTCAACCGCCTTTCATGAGCTCCAGCATGGTGGCTCCCATCTTGGTCGGGCTGGGCGACACGGCGACTCCGCACTCGGCCAGAACCCTGATCTTGTCCGCGGCTCTCCCCTTTCCACCGGTGATGATCGCGCCGGCGTGCCCCATCCTCTTGCCCGGCGGCGCGGTCACCCCGGCGACGAAGGCAGCCACCGGCTTCTTCATGTGCTCTTTGATCCAATAGGCGGCCTCCTCCTCGGCACTGCCACCGATCTCACCTATCATGAAAACGCCATCGGTGTCGGGATCCTCGTTAAAGAGCTTCAGGACGTCGATGAAGTTCATGCCGATGATCGGGTCACCCCCGATGCCGACGCCGGTCGACTGCCCGAGCCCGGCGTCGGTCAGCTGCTTGACCGCCTCGTAGGTGAGGGTGCCGCTTCGGGATACCACGCCGATTCGGCCGGGCTTGTGGATGTAGCCCGGCATGATGCCGGCCTTGCACTGCCCCGGAGTGATGACCCCTGGGCAGTTGGGGCCGACCAGCCTCGTGGCGCTCATGGCCTGCACCTGCCGGGCCAGT
>DATCHY010000464.1:0-2813 GCA_036508065.1 Geomonas sp.
TATCTCTCCTGGTGCTGGAATCCCGGGGCGCCGCAATCATTCACAGAGAAATAAATTCGAGGTGCCCAGATGAGAGATCCCCGCTTAAGAAAACTGGCCGAAGTCCTGGTGAACTACTCGGCACGGGTGCAGCCGGGCGACGTGGTGCTGATCTCCGCCTCCGGGGTCGAGGCAGCGCCCCTGGTGAAGGAGCTCTACGCCCTCTGCCTGGAAAAGGGTGCGAAGTACGTGGAGTACGAGTTCACCGTGCCGGAGATCAACCGCTACTTCTACAACAGCGCCAACGCTGAACAGATCGCCTACTTCCCTGAGCACAAGCTCGAATTCATGAAGAAGGTGAACGTCTACATCGGCCTCGCCGCATCTGAAAATTCCATGGTCATGGCAAAGGCGAACCAGTCCAACATGATCGCCTGGTCCAAGATGGTGCGCCCGATTCAAGATCAGCGCGTCAAGAAGACCCGCTGGGTGATCACCCGCTACCCGACCCATGGTGCGGCGCAGGAGGCGCGCATGAGCCTCGACGAGTACGAGGAGTACCTCTTTGCCGCCTGCTGCATGGACTGGGAGGAGGAGTCGCGAAAGCAGGACGCCCTGAAGGCGTGCATGGACGCGGCCGACCGGGTGCGGATCCTTTCCAGCGACACGGATATCTCGTTCAGCCTCAAGGGGCTCCCCGGCATCAAGTGCGACGGCCGCCTGAATATCCCCGACGGCGAGGTTTTCTCGGCGCCGGTGCGGGACTCGGTCGAGGGGCACATCACCTACAACTGCCCGACCGTTTACCAGGGGAAGGAGTTCAACAACATCCGTCTCGAGTTCGCGCGCGGGCGCATCGTGCGCGCCACCTCGCCCGGCATGGACGAGGAGCTGAACCGGATCCTGGACACCGACGAAGGGGCGCGCTACGTGGGCGAGTTTGCCGTCGGCGTCAACCCGCGCATCCGGGTGCCGATGCGCAACATCCTGTTCGACGAGAAGATCTTCGGCTCCATCCATTTCACCCCGGGCCAGGCCTACGACGAGTGCGACAACGGCAACCGCTCGGCCGTGCACTGGGACATGGTGAAGATCCTGACCGGCGACGGCGAGCTCTGGTTCGACGACATCCTGATCCAAAAGGACGGCCGCTTTGTCCATGAGCCGCTCCTTGGCCTTAACCCCGGTGACTAGACCATGCTTCTCGAGATAAACCCCGAAAACCCGCAGCCGCGACTGATCGCGAAGGTCGTGGAAATCCTGAAAAACGGAGGGGTTGTGGTCTACCCGACCGACACCACCTACGGTATCGGCTGCAGCATCTTCAGCAAGAAGGGTGTCGAGCGGATCTACGCCATCAAGCAGCGTGAGCGGAAGAAACCGTTCTCCTTCATCTGCTCGGACCTCTCCGATATCGCGCGCTACGCGAAGGTCAGCAACTACGCCTTCAAGCTCCTGCGTCGCCTGCTCCCCGGCCCCTACACCTTCGTCCTTGAGGCGAATTCCGTGGTTCCCGACCTTCTTTTGACCAAGCAGAGGACGGTCGGCGTCCGTATGCCTGACAACAAGATCTGCCTCGCCATCGTGAAGGAACTGGGTCACCCGATCGTCACCACCAGCGCCAACCTCTCCGGCGAGGACCCGATCGGAAACCCCTGGCAGGTGGAGTGCGACCTGGGCAAGCTTCTGGACATCGTAATCGACGGCGGAGACCTCTCCGCGGACGTCAGTTCGGTTGTCAGCATCATCGGAGACGTCCCCGTGGTGCTGAGAAAGGGGGTCGGGGACGTGAGCTGGTGCGAGTGATGCGCGGCCGCGGTCCGGGGGGGCGACACGATGCGTAAAAAAACGGTCCGAACCGGGTTGAAGTTCATGCTGGCGGGGATTCTCAGCGTCATGATCGCCACCTTTTTCCCCTGGGAAGTGGCGCGACTGCTCTTTCTCGGCATCGGCGGCGAGGCCCGTGTCACCATACTCGGCTTCTTTCTGGGCGGGTTGTGCGGTGGATTCGGGGTGCTCGTTTCGGCCGCGGGGTTTCTGCAGGGAGGCGCCGACGAGAAAGTCGTGCGGCTGGCTCCCACGGTCCTGCTCCTGCTCTCCCTGGTCATCCTCTTCTTCGTTCTTGCCTTCAGCTCCATCACCACCCCGAGGCCTCCCACACTGCCGCGGGGCGAGAGCATCGCGATCTAGGGCTGCAAGCTTTCCCGCCGAATCCCCTGCAGAGTTTTCCTAAGAAACCCCTCGCCCTCCGGGCGAAGAGAGCCCGTCACATGATTGCCTAAGGCTTTGCCATGACCCAAATCCGGCAGACCGACACCCGGCCGGACACCAAGGGGTTTTTCTGGTCATGCCGGCGGCGTCATGCTATATTTGCGCAAACATTAACGATGAAAATGGAGGGTGACATGTTCCGTCTCACCATACACACCGCCTTCGCGGCGGCCCACAACCTGACCCATTACCAGGGCGACTGCGAGAACCTGCACGGCCACAACTGGAAGGTGGAGGTCTC
This sequence comes from Geomonas sp., assembly GCA_036508065.1. Taxonomy (GTDB): domain Bacteria; phylum Desulfobacterota; class Desulfuromonadia; order Geobacterales; family Geobacteraceae; genus Geomonas. The sequence continues at coordinate 2,492 of DATCHY010000464.1, forward strand.
GATCACCACCAACGAGCTGGACAAGGCGGGTCTCGGGATCGATTTCAAGATACTGAAGAAAGAGACCAACGCTCTCCTGAAGACGCTGGATCACAAATACCTGAACGAGATTCCCCCCTTCAACGAGCTCTCCCCCTCTTCGGAGAACATCTCGCGCTTCCTTTACGGGGAACTGACCAAGATCTTCGGTTCCGACAAGGTGAAGGTCGAGATGGTGACGGTCTGGGAGTCGGATTTTGCCGCGGCAAGCTACTATGAGTAAGGTCCCGGCCGCCATGGTTGAGTGCTTCTCTTCCATCCAGGGAGAGGGGGTGCTGGTCGG
>DATCHY010000465.1:0-6337 GCA_036508065.1 Geomonas sp.
CCACGGTTCTTTCCGTGGGGCGCTGCCGTTTCATATCGTAAAAACCGATGCCACCTGCCGTACCTATAAATAATTCGAATTTGACTATATCGTGAATGTCGCATACAATATTCAGGTTATAGATCTTTTTCCAGGAGGATATATGAGCGAAGCGTTTCAGGTAAAGTCAGATCCGGAATTGTGGGAAAAGCTCGGGATGGATGTCGCCAGATTTTCGGGGATGCCGGCCATGCTGACCCAGGCCTACACCAATATCTTTCTCTCGCAGAAGAACCGTCCCGGGCAATGGCCTACTTTGACAGCATGGTGGAGAATATTCACACCGGGCGCATCCATGAAATCATGGCCGTCAAGGAGAGCGGAAAGCCGGTTATCGGCACCTTCTGCGTCTATGTGCCGGAAGAGCTGATCGTAGCGGCAGGTGGTGTCTGTGTCGGCCTGTGCGGCGGCGCTCAAGGCTCGGTTGCCGATGCAGAGAAGATTCTGCCGCGCAATATCTGTCCGATGGTCAAATCCGCCTTCGGTTTCAAGGTCGGCAAGATCTGCCCCTACTTCCAGGCCGTGGATCTGGTCTATGGCGAGACCACCTGCGACGCCAAAAAGAAAACCTGGGAACTGCTTGACCGTTATGTCCCGACCCACGTCATGGAAATCCCCCAGATGAAACGTGAGCGGGACAAGAAGCTCTGGGTCGAAGAGGTAAAGGACTTCAAGACAGCGGTCGATAAAATTGCCGGCACGGAAACCGGTTTTGCAGATATTGCCGGTGCGATCAGCACCATCAACGCGAAACGTGCCTCCCTGCAGCGGCTCAACAACCTGCGTCACCACAACCCGTCCCCCATCAGCGGCAAGGATATGCTGCTGATCGAGCAGATCGCCTTTTACGACGAACCGGTCCGCTTTGCTCAGAAAGTGCATGCACTGTGCTACGAGCTGGACCAGAGGATCGCCGACGGGATCGCTGTCGCCCCGGCCTCAACCCCGCGCATCATGGTATCCGGCATTGAAAAACCGGGGTGTACCGCCCGCGACGATTGCCCGCTCGGTGCACCTCGCCGTGGCGGGACGACTGGCAGGCATGGTCGCCAAGAGCGGCTACGGCGACCACGTGGTCTTCAGCGGCGGCGTAGCCAACAACACCACCCTGGTGCGGCTGTTGCAGCTGGAGTTGGGGGTGGCAATAAAGGTTCCCCCGGGACCTTCCATCGTAGGCGCTTTGGGGGCTGCACTGCACGCGAGCACGTTGTAGCAGATGTTATCCGGGGGAAAGCAGCCCGTGCGGACTTTTGCCAGAAGCACGAATTAATTCTATTTTTTACCACCAAGGAGAAAGAACATGTTCAAGAAAATCGCCCTGTCTCTGGCCCTGACTCTCGTTGCGGCCGGTACTGCACTGGCTGCCAACTACATTGAACCGCAGCAGTTGAAGGAGATGATGGACCAGAAAAAGCCGGTGGTGCTGGTGGATATCCAGCCTGCCGCTGATTTCGAAAAGCACCACCTGCCCGGTTCCATCGAAACCCATGCCTTTCCGGCCAAGAGTGACGAGGAAAAGAAGCGGCTGGACAAGACCCTGCCGATTATCAATGCCAGTAATGCACCGGTAGTGGTGCTCTGCCCCCGGGGTATGAGCGGCGCCAAGAACAGTTATGCTTACCTTATCTCCAAGGGGATTCCTGAATCTCGACTGCAGATCCTGGAAGACGGCATTGCCGAATGGCCCTACAAGGAACTGTTTGTAAAGGGACGCTAGGAAGGCAGGTTCGGGGAGATGAGCCGGAAGCCCACAGGGATCGGTACATCTCCCCGGAAGCAAGGAATGCATGATACAAGGAGTTCCTGACATAACTTCACTGCTGGCAGGCAGCACTGATTTTTCAACCAAACCGGTTTCACCCGCCAACCGTTGGCGTTGCCTTCATCTCGAACGCGGTCTTCTTAGGGGATCCGTAAACAGCGACTTGGGACCAGGGGACAGCTGTTACTGCCCCGCCCCCAAAGTCCCAAGTCCCGGCCTTTAATACTTCTCGAATCCACCATCCGAAAAACCGGAGTCCTCATGCATCTCCAGGTCATGGCCGACTGCCTTTTTGGCATAACCGTGTGACTTTGTCAGCTTCAGTTCTTTTGCGCCCAGCCTGGCAGGACTCTTTCTCTCTACGGCTTGCTCCCTTGTTGCCGCATGCCCGTTTATCTTGAAAAAATCGATGCTGCTCTGCAGCTGCTCGGCCTGGCTGGAAAGCTCTTCAGCGGTGGAGGAGACCTCTTCCGAGGCAGAGGCATTCTGCTGGATCACCTGGTCCAGTTGCTGGATCGCTTTGTTGATCTGTTCCGCGCCGGTGTCCTGTTCCCTGCAGGCGGCACTGATCTCCTGAACCAGTTCGGCGGTCTTCCGGATGTCGGGCACCATTTTATTCAACATCGCGCCGGCCTTCTCGGCAACCTCCACGCTGGACGAGGAGAGTTTTGATATTTCGGCAGCCGCCTTCTGGCTCCGTTCGGCCAGTTTGCGCACCTCGGAAGCCACCACGGCAAACCCCTTGCCGTGCTCGCCGGCCCGTGCAGCCTCTATCGCCGCGTTCAGGGCCAGCAGGTTGGTCTGCCGGGCGATCTCCTCGATGATGGAGATCTTTCCGGCGATCTCCTTCATGGCGGCCACGGTCTGGACCACTGCCTTCTCGCCCTCCTGGGCGTCCGTGGCAGACTTGACGGCGATTTTTTCCGTCTGGATGGCGTTGTCTGCGTTCTGTTTGATGTTGGAAGACATCTGCTCCATGGAGGAGGATGCCTCCTCGGCTGCCGCCGCCTGCTCACTCGCCCCCTGGGACATCTGTTCGGAACTGAAGGAGAGTTCCTGGCTCCCGGAAGCTACATTGTCGGCGGCTGTTTTCACCTCGGTGACCACGTCGCCCAGTTTTTTGACCATGGCATGCAAGGCAAGCATCAGTTCGTCTTCCGGCGAACGTTCCTTTATCACGACCGTGAGGTCGCCGTTGGCAATCAGCTTGGCTGCCTCAGAGATACTTCGGGTCGCCTGGACAGAGCTGTTGACGGCGGCGGCTATGGCCTCGAAGGTCCCCCTGACTTCCTTGGTGTCACTGTCGGAAGGCTCGGTTGCGAGGGTAAAGTTGGCATCACCTTTTGCCAGCCGCCCCAAGCCGGCCACGAGTTTGGTTGTTTCAATATCCTGGTAGTCGGTTATCTTCCTGGCCAGCCGGGCCGCCTTCTTCACCGCGGTCAGATCCGTCACCACCTCGAAGGCGCCGATCACCTTGCCGCTGCCGTCCTTGATCGGCACACCGGTGTACGAGATGTCAAGATCAAGCCCAACCGAGGGATGAGCATCGGTCTCGCTCGTTGCCTGGCGTCCGCCGGAGATGGCCTGGGAACAGGCACAGTTCTGGGTCTTGCAGTCGCCGGTCTTGAAGTGGTCGTAGCATTTGGTACCGGCCACCTGGGCCGGCGTCTTCCCGCCGACCTTGGCTCCCAGTTCGTTCATGTAGAGAACCGTATAGTCGTTATCGATGATCAGGGCCGGACTGGGCATGCTGTCCAGGAAACCGACCAGCCTGGCTATCGTGTCGTTAACCCCCTGGACGATGTCGCGATACGCTCCCTGATGTTTGCTTGCGTCGGCACGGGTATTCAACCGCCCCTCCATGGCCGCCTGGGCAAGCATGGCGGCATCGGAGCTGAGGGTATTGACCACCTTGACGCAGGTGTTCAAGGCGTCGGCGATCGACTCGAAGGTCGCATTCACTTCCTTGGTGTCGTTATCGGCAGGCTCGGTGGCGATGGTAAAGTTGACATCGCCTAGCGCCAGTTTGCCCAGGCCATCGACAAGTTTTCTGGTTTCATTTTCCTGATAGTCGGCAATCTTTTTGGCAAGCCTGGCCGCCGCCTTGACCGCAGTCTGGTCCGACACAACCTCGAAGGCGCCGATGACCTGGCCGGCCTCATCGCGCAACGGCATGCCGCTGTAGGCGATATCGAGATCGACCCCGGCCGCCGGATGGGCATCGGTCTCACTGTGTGCCACCAGCCCGCTTTGCATAGCCTTGCCGCAGGCACAGTTCAGGGTTTTGCAGTCGCTTGTCTTGAAGTGATCGTAGCATTTGGTACCGGTCACCTGGGCCGCGATCTTCCCGCCGACCTTGGCTCCCATCTCGTTCATGTACAACACGTTAAACTCTTTATCGATGATCATGGCGGGAGCCGGCATGTTGTCAAGCAAACCGACCAGCCTCGTGATAGTCGTGTTGACCCCTTCCACGATCTTGCGGAAATCTCCTTCGTGTTTCGATGCGTCGGCGCGGGTGGTGAGTTTGCCGTCCACGGCCGCCTTGGCCAGCATGTTGGCGTCGACGACCAGGGCCTTGATGTTCTCGATCATCTTCTTCATGGAGGCAAGCAGCATGCCGGTCTCATCGGTGCTGGCGATGTCGATTTCCATGCTCATGTCGCCGGCGGCGACCCGGTTGCTGACATCCACCGCCCTGGCGATCGGCCTCGTGATGCTCCTGGTGACGAGCCAGGCGATGGCCGTGGCAAGGACAAAGCAGGCCGCCAGTAGGAAATAGATAAGCATCGAGACGCTATGATAAGAATGCGTTGCCTCTTCCCCTATCCGGTCCATCTCGCCGCTCTGGTGCTTGATCAGCTCGCGGACCGACCCCATATAGGCGGTCTGCAACTGACGGTACTTGCCGAACAGCAGCGTTACCGCCGTCTTTTTGTCACCCGCCTCGATGACAGTCAGCAGGTGATTCATTTCCTCCTGGTACGGGGTATGGGCATCGTTAACGGCTTTAAGGGATGCCTTCCCCTTCCCGTCAAACATAAATCAGGTTTTGATTTTCCTCTGTGTACCTCTGTGTACCTCTGTGGTGAGGCTTTATGCATTGGGTTGTTTGTGACTGGTCGACTGGTGCTGAATAGTTACGCGCTTTTTTTCTTTCGCCGTGCGGTGGCTTCCCTCGGTTCAGGCGAAGTTGAACCGTCATCGGCGATGCCGAAGCTCTCGAGAATGCAGGTTAAGAAGTAGCGGAACGCCTCGCTCCTGCCGTTTTGCTGGCGGTAGGCCAGCGTCCGTCTCCGTTCATGGCTGAAACCGGCCACCCTGTGCTCGCGGAGCCTCCCCTCTTCCAGATGGCTCTGCACGAGGCAGCGGGAAATGAAGGCAATCCCTTCTCCGGCCACGACAGATTCGATGATGACGTGCAGATCGTCGAAGAGGAAAACATTGCCGAACTCCCTGGGATCGCGCCCGATCGCCGCCATGTTGTGGGCGAGGAGCTTGCCCGAGCAGCAGTCCTCCTTTCTCCGGTACAGGCGGTGGGGAATCAGATCGTCTACGGAGATCTCAGGGGACGACAGGCCGAGACTGGGCGCCGAGACGAACACCATCGTGTCCGTGCCGAGCCCGACGGTGGTAAACGGCGCGAAGTCGATATTCTCCCAGTGTTCCAAAACGACGAGGTCGAACTCATTGTCCCGCAACCCCTGCAGCGCTCTCGGCGGCGTTTCCATGCTCAGATGGAAGTCCGCCTTCCCCTCGTACCTGGCCATATACCGTTTCAGGATGGCCGGCAGGTAGGCGCAGCCGAAGGGGCGGGTGCAGGCGAACGCCAGCACGGGCCGCTCGTTTAGTTCCTGAAGCTGCTTGTCGAGGGCGCTCTCAAGTTCCAGCATCTGAAATGCCTTCTCATACATGATGCTGCCCGCTTCGGTCGGCTTGAGCACCGCCCCGCTCCGGTCAATGAGCCGGCATCCGTACTGCTCCTCCAGGAGCTTGATCCGACGCGAGACCGCTGACTGGGTGACGCAGAGAATATCCGCCGCCTTCGAAAAGCTGCCGCACCGCACCACCTCGAAAAACGTCCGCAGATACCCTGAATCTGTCACCTTCGCCTCCTCCATCCACAGCTGTCATGCGCCCCACGCATGGCAGCATGAGAATGTATCATTTTACCTATAATACACAAACCTATATATTTGGGGGGGAAGTAATTCACCAAGGGCGCTGCGCAACGCCCCTCTCCACCAGGGGCTGCAGTTGCAAGGGCGGCGGCGGGTGGTACCATATCCCTACCGTCCGCGAAAAAAAGGAGCATAAAAATGAACAAAATCGTATCTTTCATGGCAGTACTGGCAATTGTAGCAGCTTCACTTTTCGGGTTCAGCCAGTCCGCTCAGGCAGACGAGATCAAGTTCGTCGGCGTCATCACCAAGATCGAGATCGCCGGCAAGGACGCGAAGACTGCGACCGCCACGCTCAAGGACAACAAGACCGAGGCGCTGGTCGTCATTACCGTGAACGACGACCTCACCCTGG
>DATCHY010000466.1:0-2697 GCA_036508065.1 Geomonas sp.
CGCAACCTTGGAGGGTGTGAAATGCTGCAAGAACGGCAGGTGACCCAGCAGGAAGAGGGCGTGGATGTACCTTTCGATCGGTTGGACCCGGAAACCCTGCTCAATATGGTCAGGGAGTTCGTAACAAGGGAATGGGAAGAGGTGGGGGACAGTGACTTCACCCTGGACGACAAGGTCGGACAGGTTTTCCAACAGTTGAAAGACCGGAAGGTGAAAGTGGTGTTTGACCTCGCCTCGGAAACAGGGAACATCGTGGTATGCCGCTGATCCGGTAAATCACGGGCTATTCGAAAAACAGGTCCTCTCCCGGCAGGTGGGGGCGCGCTACTCCTTTCCAGCCTTCCATCTTCCCACAGCTTGCTGGTAGTTTTCCTGCATCTCTTCTTGCAGCAGGGATCGCCCTGGCGCCGACGGCGTATTCGCCTGCTCGGAGCCGCCACCCATCTTGGATGCTCCCTCCGCCTTCGCTCTCTCCTCAGAAGACTTCATTGCCCCGCACAGATACGTGAGAAGCGCCTGTATTTTATCCAGCCGGCTTAGCAGTTCCGTTTTGAAAGTATCGTCATCCATGGCTTCGACTCCGCGCCCTTTCCTGGTCTCGCGCTCTGCCCCGGTCCCTGGACCGCCATCTGCCTCAACGCACCGTCAGATTATATCGCATCATCTACAACTCTCCACAGCCCACCCCCATCAAAGGGGTGGGCTTCATTCTTTCTGTACAGACGGTGGTCCTTTATTTCAGCAGCGTTTTGCCTATGTCGAAACCTTTGCCGATCGCCGCACCAAGGCCGTAGTAGGTGCGGGTCGCCGGACTGTAGACGACCGGCAGAACCTTTGTCGCATCGAGCAGCCCGCTGGCGTCGATTACACTCTCCTCGGCCTTGACGTCGATGATCTCCCCGATGAACTGGGTATGTATGCCGACCTCGACGGTCTGGAGCAGACGGCATTCGAGGACAAGCGGGAACTCCGCGACATAGGGGGCGTCCACCAGCTCGCTTCTTACCGGGGTGAGCCCGGCCGCGCGGAACTTGTCGGTATCCCGTCCGGAGGCGATGCCGGCGTAGTCTGCTTGGCAGACGAAGGCCTCGGACGGCACATTGATGGTGAACGCCTTGCGCTCGAGTATCGAGTCGTAGCTGTGACGGGACTTACGCAGCGAGACCGTGACCGATGGCGGATCGGAGCTGCAGATGCCGCCCCAGGCGACGGTTGCGATGTTCGGCTTGCCCTCTTTGTCATAGGTTCCTACCAGCCAGACTGGTGTCGGCACGGCGAGCGTGTTCGCTCCCAAGGATTTCTTCATTGTGTCCTCCTGTTAAACGTGCTGGATTTATTCCAAAATGTCGGATAGAAGCTTGCCACCGATCCCAATGTTGTCCTTTTCCCGCTCCTTGATGAGGACAATGAATTTGTCCTCGGGTATCTGCGTCGTGGAACTTGCCGCTTTGGTCAGAGCCTTGACGAGTTCTGCCTTGGTCTCACGGTTAGGCAGGATTCCAATGTCGACTGTGATAACGGGCATACTGATTCTCCTTTGTGAAACCGTAATTTATGCCGCTTTTTGAGCGGAGGTGAACTGCAATGGGGCGCCGAGTTAAGTGTGACCGGCCACTGTAGCAAATAAAGAGTGCCGACTCAACCTTATAGGTTTCCCTTTTGTGGATAGCTCGCAACTTTTATGTGCTATACTCGCAGCAATTTTAGTCATCAAGCGGCATCAGTGCAGGTTTCAAAAAGGGTAGGGGAGCGTTGTGGAAATTCGGGATGCCGACATACGGGTGGAATTTTACCGGGCCTCAGGGCCGGGCGGGCAGCACAGGAACACGACGGACTCGGCGGTCCGGATCCGGCATCTGCCGACGGGCGTGGTGGCGCAGGCAAGCGAGAGCCGCTCACAGCTGCAAAACCGCGAGAAGGCGATGGAGCGGCTTATTGAGACCCTGCGCAAAAGGGAATTAAAGGCAAAGAAGAGGATCGCCACCAAGGTCCCGCGGCGGGCCAAGGAAAAACGGCTCACCAACAAGAAGGTCACTTCGGAGAGAAAGAAGCTCCGCTCCACATTGGATTAGTACACGCCAGTCATCGGCATTCCAACTCAGTACCACTCATGCCTCATTCACCGGCGTAGAGCTCCGTCATCACCGCCGAGAAGGCGACCGCGGCCGGCGAGAGCTCTCTTCCCTTCCTCCTGGCAAGATAGAACTGGCGCCTGATGCTGACGTCTGCCACCGGTACCTGGACCAAGGTTCCATGCGCCAGCTCCCTCTGCACGGAGATCGCTGAAACGAAAGAGACTCCCACACCCGCGATTACCGCGCGCTTCACCGCCTCATTGCTGCCGAGATGCGCCGCCACCCGCATGCGGACCGGGTCGATGCCCGCCTCCCGCAGCGCATCAGCGGAAGCCTTGCCGGTTCCAGATCCCGGCTCGCGCAGGACAAACGGTTCCCCCAGGAGCTCCTCTATACCGATTCCGGACCCCCCGGACCAGCGGTGTTCGGCAGGCGCAATGAGCACGAGTTCGTCCCTGGCAAAGGGGGTGAATTCCAGGCTCTCTTCAGCGAAGTGCCCCCCGACCACACCGAACTCAACCTCCTCAGCCAGCAGCTTTTCCAGCACTTCCCGGCTGTCCCCCTGCAACAGGATGAGGGTGAGCCCCGGAAACCTGCTGATCAGCAGAGGCAGGGCAGCGGG
>DATCHY010000467.1:0-13572 GCA_036508065.1 Geomonas sp.
GCACCCGCTCCTCAGCCATGGCATGCGCCGTAATCGCAATAATGGGAAGCTCGTCGGCAGGCCGCGTCTGTCGTATCAGACGGGTCGCCTCATAGCCGTCCATCACCGGCATCTGCAGATCCATGAGGATAGCGTCGAAGGGCGCGGAAGCAGCCACCAGGGAAACCGCCTCCTGCCCGTTGCAGGCCAGTTCCACCGTCATGCCGACCTGGACCAGCAGTTCAGACAGGATCTGTTGATTGATGCAATTATCCTCGACCACCAGGATACGCGCCCCCGTCAGGTGCCGCAAGCCTACGTCGACGGAAGCCCGTGCCTCACTGCGCAACCAGCTGAAAGACCCCTGGTTTCCGGGCGTCTCTGTCATTGTCTTGAACAACGAGGCCGGCGTGACCGGCTTGGAAAGGATGGGCGGGGAGGCCGCTGGCATATGACTATGCGCTGAAATGCCGACAGTGACGGTGAAGGAGAAGCAACTTCCCACGCCGGGCTCCGACTCAACCTGCAGGCTCCCTCCCATCAGTTCGACCAGGCGCTTCACAATGGTAAGGCCCAGGCCGGTGCCGCCGTATTTGCGGGTGATGGAGCTGTCCGCCTGGGTAAAGGGGGAGAAGATACGCGCGATCTGCCCGGCGTCCATGCCGATGCCGGTATCGGTGACCTTGAAGGCGAGGGCTGTCGTGTCCGGCCCTGCCGGAGAGGCCGGTGTTACGGAGACCACCACGCGCCCGTGCCCGGTGAACTTCAAGGCGTTGCCGGCCAGATTATTCAGAACCTGCCCGAGCCTGAGGGGATCCCCGACCAGCACGCGAGGGATCTCCGGCGAGACGGCAAACATCACCTCAACCCCTTTTTCTTCGGCCTTCAGGAAAATCTGGTCACCCACCCTGTCAAAGAGCTCCGACAGATTGAAATCGACCGCTTCAAGCTCCAGCTTGCCTGCCTCGATCTTGGAAAAATCGAGCACGCCGTTGATGATGCCAAGCAGGGATTCGGCCGAGGAGTGGATCTTGGTCAGGTAGTCCCGCTGACGCGGATCAAGCTCTGTCTTCAAAGCAAGGTAGGACATGCCGGTGATGGCGTTCATGGGGGTGCGGATTTCATGACTCATGTTGGCCAGGAATTCGCCCTTGGCGCGGCTGGCGCTTTCGGCTGACAGTCGTGCATATTCGAGTTCGGTAATATCCTGAACCGTGCCGCATGAGCTAAGGGGTTTGCCCGAATCATCGAAAGTCGTTTCACACTGTTCATGGACATGTTTGATGCGGCCATCCGGCATCAGCAGCCGGTGCTTGATCGAGTAAGCGGCGCGCAACCTCAGTGATTCTTCGTAGGCAAGATCAACGCGTTCGCGATCATCCGGGTGAATCGCCTTCAGGAAGGCTTCGTATGAAGCGCCGCCGAATTCCGAAGCTTCGATTTCGAAAATCCGGTAGATTTCGTCTGACCACTCGAGGACGCCCGATACCGGATCAAACTCCCAGTTGCCGACATGGGCTATCCGCTGAGCCTCGTTGAGACGGTCTCTACTTTGGATCACCACCTCCTCGGCTTGTTTGCGCACGGAAATATCTTCAAAAATCAGCATCAGGTGTTTCTCCCCGCTGCTTTTGAAAAGGCTTATGAAACAATCCAGGATCAGAACCTTGCCAACGGAAGTTAAGAGCTGGACCCCTTTCCTGGTGGAAACTCCCGTCGCTATGACATTCTCTACCTCATCAAGCAGTCCTGATTGACGCCAGGACGGAATATCCCTGAAGTTCTGCTGTTTAATCTGCTCCATCGAAGCACCGACAGACCGTGCAGCAGCTTTATTGGCAATTACGCATGCCCCGGTATCAATCCGGTACGCCACGATTCCCGCTCCCGATTCGGCAATGATTTTCTGGTCCAGGTCCAGGGTTTCCGAGAGTTTGTCAGTGCGGTTTTGAAGTTCTTTAAAAAGCAGGTCGTACGGTTTGGCAAGCGCGGTTACGATGATCGCCTTATACACGAAGAGAAATGACAATATTTTGAAAATGTGGCCTACAAGATTCGAGATTCCGTACAGATGGACATACATGGTGAAGCAGAGTTCGGTAACCATGGCGCACAGTATCGAGAGGGTGAGCAGGCGCAGAACTTTAGGATCGAAATGCTCTTTTCGCTTATGCAGGAAAAAGAGGGCTGCCAGCAGAATAACGTCGATGACATACTCGCTCCCCCGCTTGAAAGGGGTAAGACCGGTACCGGTTATGAAGCAGGTTGGAAAGATACGGGCATAGAATACGGCGTACAGCGCCCCTAGAGATACAGCGGAAAAAGTGAGTATTACCCTGCGATGGTTGAGTCTGATGTTGAAGTAAAAGGGGGCCAGGAGAAGCGAAATGCTTTCAAGGTATCGGGCTACCAGCCACAATTGAGGTGGCAGGTTGTTGTCGTCATATCCCTTGAAAACCCCCATCCCCTTGTAGGCAAGGGTGTGAAGTGTGTCAAAAAAAGCTACGAACAGGTAGGCAATGCCGATGAACAACAGGTAGTTGTTGTGGAAATATTTTCTTGAATTCCAACCGATCACGAATATGCCAAATGCGATAACTATGCTGAACAGTTCGGCAATACTGTGAAACAGCAAATAGTCCCTGTTTGCAATGACAACCAGTATGATGGCAGCCGCGCCATAGTACAGTAACTCTTTCATTGCGCTCATTGAGGTTTCTGTGTGGTTTGCCACGGTGGAACCTGCATCGGGTGTGATGTCACTCATGGTCCAATCTCCAGCTCAATAATGGTTGTTCCTCGATGGCGATACCGATTGTTTCGGTCAGCCGCCTGAGGGACGCCTCCGCCCCCTTGAAGTCAAAGCTGCCGATCTGCTTCTCCAAAGCGTCGCGCTCTTCCGATTCCGGCAGAAGAGCCTGCAACTCCCTGAACTTTTTTGCAGCAGAAGCCCTGTTGAGGCTCAGGAGCGAATGCAGTTCGCCCAGATCCCTTGCCAGCGCATCCCGGTCACATGCTGCAGCTGCGCCCGGTCCAGCGGCTGCGGCATGCTCCCTGTCTGCCTCCTCCAGGATGGCGGCAGCCTCAAACACCTCTGCCATCTGCCCTTCCATGGTTTCAAGCAGCTCCGGGAATGCCGATTCCCTCCCCTCCCTGTCAGCATCCTCAAGTTTGGCTGCGGTGGCGGCCAGGGCCTCGGCCCCGATATTACCCGCCACCCCTTTGAGTGCATGCGCCAGCGACAGGGTCAGACCGCGGTCACCCGCTGCCACTGCCTCCCTGAGGTCGGCCACCGTGGCCAGGTTCTGGATCCGGAAATCGACAATGACTTTACGCAGCAGTTGGCCATTGCCCCTGACCCTTGCCAGTGCCGTATCCAGAGCAATACCCGGCAGTTCCGCAGGAAACGCGGCATCCCCTGGCGTCCGGGGCGCTGCAATGGCTGCTCCTTTGCCGGTGCCGGGCCGGACCAACTGCACCAGGGTCTTGTACAGTTGGTCCGGATCGATCGGTTTTGACAGGTGGCCGTTCATGCCGGCGGCCAGACAGCGCTCCCGCTCTTCGGTCATGGCATGCGCCGTAATCGCAATGATGGGGAGCTCTCCGGCAGGGTGCATCTGTCGTATCAGACGGGTCGCCTCATAGCCGTCCATGACCGGCATCTGCAGATCCATCAGGATAGCGTCGAACGGCGCTGCGGCAGCCACCAGGGAAACCGCCTCCCGCCCGTTGCCGGCAAGTTCTACCGTCATGCCGACCTGCGCCAGCAGTTCGGACAGAAGCTGCTGGTTGATGCTGTTATCATCCACCACCAACGCCCTCATGCCGTTAAAGTCGACAGGCGGGGAGGATGCTGGCATATGGCTCTGCGCTGAAACGCCCAGGGTGACCGTGAAGGAGAAACAGCTCCCCACGCCGGGCTCCGACTCGACCTGCAGGCTCCCTCCCATCAGTTCTGCCAGACGCTTGACAATGGTAAGGCCCAGCCCGGTGCCGCCGTATTTGCGGGTGATGGAGCTGTCCGCCTGGGTAAAGGGGGAGAAGATGCGCGCGATCTGCCCGGCGTCCATGCCGATACCGGTATCGGTGACCTTGAAGGTGAGGGCTGTCGTGTCCGGCGCGGACGGAGAGGCTGGTGCTACGGAGACCACCACGCTGCCGTGCTCGGTGAACTTTACGGCGTTGCCGGTCAGATTGTTCAGAACCTGCCCCAGCCTGAGGGGGTCACCGACCAGCACCTGAGGGATTTCCGGCGAGACGGCAAACATCACCTCAACCCTTTTTTCTTCTGCCTTCAGGGATATCTGGTCACCCACCCTGTCAAAGACCTCCGACAGATTGAAATCGACCGATTCAAGCTCCAGCTTGCCCGCCTCGATCTTGGAAAAATCGAGCACGTCGTTGATGATGCCGAGCAGAGATTCGGCCGAGGAGTGGATCTTGGTCAGGTAGTCCCGCTGACGTGAATCGAGCCCTGTCTTCAGCGCAAGGTAGGACATGCCGGTGATGGCGTTCATGGGGGTGCGGATCTCGTGACTCATGTTGGCCAGGAATTCGCTTTTGGCGCGGTTGGCAGCCTCGGCTTGCCGGGTCCGCTCGGTCAGCACCAGGTTGAGCTGCTCCAACTTAAACTGCGTCTGCTTGAGTTCGGTGACATCGGAAACCAGCACGAAGAAGCCCCTGACGGTACCGTCAACCGTGTTGGGAATATAATGAGCCCATGTGTACCCCGTTGCACCGCTTGGCTTTACCAGGGTCCGCTCGTAATTTTGCGGTTCTCCTTGCAAGGCTCCACGGATATACGGTTCATTCTTGCCAAACAGCTCTTCTCCCATCAATTCCTGCATGGTAATTCCCGTCATCTGTTCAGGAGTCTTGCTGAACCATTCCAGGTACGACTTATTGGCAAAGTTGCAACGCAGTTCGTCCGTCCAGTACCCCACCATGCCGGGCAGGGCATCGGTGACCGTCTTCAAAAACTGCTCATTTTCAATCAGTTTCGTTTCGGTCAGCTTCCGTTCGGTAATATCGCGGGCCGCGGCATAGATCAGTTTTCCCTCATAGGAATCCGCCCGCCACTCGATCCAGCGGTAGGAACCGTCTTTACAGCGATAGCGGTTGAGAAAATTCAGAACCGGATTACGTTCAGACAACTGCTGCGTGGCAGCCAGTGTCAGTTCAACATCGTCCGGGTGGACGAAGTCCAGAAAATTGGCCCCTTCCAGTTCTTCAAGGGTGTATCCCAGGGTGGTTTCCCAGGAGCGGTTCAACTTCATGAACGTGCCGTCAATTTCGGCAATACAGAGCAGATCCAGGGCCATGCTGAAGAAGCGATCCAATTCTTCGGTCTTTTCCCTGAGCGACAGTTCAATCTGCTTTTGCGGGGATATGTCCCGTATGATTTCTATGGCGCCGACCCGCTTCCCCTCGGCATCAAAGAGCGGCGCTCCCGTTGCCCAGATATGCGCCCCTTTGCCTCCGTACAACGCAGGAGCGAAAGCCTCTGCGCAGAGCAGGTTCCCGGTGCGTTGTATCAGCTGGTAGCGGGTTTCCAGCTCCCTGTCCTTAACGTCGAGCAGATCCAGCAGGTGCGGCCGCCGATCACCATAAAACGGCACCGTGTAGGCATAAACGCCCTCCCCCAGCACCTCCTCCTTGGCGACACCGGTCATTTGCACCACGGCCCTGTTCCAGGCGATCACCCGCTTCTGCTGGTCAAGGACAAAGGTTGCGTCCGGCAGGGAATCGATGATCCCCTCCAGAAGCTGCCGGGATTCGTTGATCTCCAGTGCCAACTGCCGACGGTCAGTCACGTCGCGATTGCTGCCGCGGGCCCCCTGAAACTGACCGGTGCTATCCACAATCGGATGACAGATATGCTCTATCCAGCGCACGCTGCCATCGGCATGGATGATCCTGACAACAGTAGATTCAGCCCCGACAGCGCCGCTCTTAACCTCATGGCGGTGCTCGTTCCAAAGGGCCTGATCATCTGGGTGGACGATGTCTGACAGCAGGCCGGGGTCGGCGTAAAACTCCGCAGCACCGTGGCCGGTGACCCGTAGACAGGAAGGGGAGCAGTAGATGAACTGTCCGTCCGGCGCGATCCAGAATTCCCAGTCGTAGGTGTTGTCTGCAATGATCCGGTACTTTTCCTCCTGCCGCACCAACTGATCGATGGTACTCTGTTCCCGTTTCCTGGCCCTGTAGACTAGCCACAATGCGGCAGTTGTGCTGGCGACCACAAGCAGCACCAGGAATGAAGCCTTGGCGACGTCATGCCACCAGTCGGCAAGATATACCCGGCGTGATATGCCGACGATGATGTAGAGAGGGTGATGACCGATCTTTCGAAAGGAAACCAGCCGGGCAATATTGTCCGAACCGGTCGGCGTATAATAGGTTCCCGCTGTGCGCCCCTCTTTAAGCTGCTTTTGCAGCTCTTTCGAGACCTGCCTCTGTCCGGTCCCCTTCCCCGGCGCACCGAGTGCGGGGTGACGTGCAATCAGCCCCATCTGCTGGTCGCGCAACGAGACGACTCCATCCGTGCCAAGATTGATGGCAGCGAACAGCTTGCTGAAGGTATCAAGGGTGACCGATCCGTAGACAACCCCGGCAAAGGAGCCGTCCGGACCGTTGAGCCGCCGGGCGAGGATTACCACCCATTTATGCGAGATGTGCCCCATCACCGGCTTGGAGATGACAACATCTGCCTGGGGATCACTACTGAGGCGGTCGTAGTAATCACGACCGAGCGCCGTTGATTGAAAGCCTGCAGGCAACCCCGTGCCGAATCTGATGCGGCCGTTCGGATCGGCTATCCGCAGCCCGTAAAGCTGGGGCAAACGGCTAAGCTGTCGGTTCATAATACTATTGAGCGTTTTCGTGTTGCTAGCTCCGCCGGCAAGCTGTCGTTCGAATTCATCCTTGACCGTAAGCAGTCCCTGGTCCACTTCTCTGACGGTTCCGGAAATGTTTTGTTCCAGGACCTGGCACAGGTTCTGGGTCGTAACCGCGGCGTCCGCCTCTTACTGGCTGCGATGGTGATACAAGGTCACCGCTGCCAGCGCGATGAGCAGCAGGTTGAACAGCACCGCACTGATGATGAGGCGTCGTATAATTGCCGAACTGGAAAGGGTCGCATAAGAAGTTTCTGACCTACCCGTCATACCGTGATTCTCCCCATTGTCAAAACCTTGACCTCCATGCGCAGGATAGGCATCCGCGCCCTTCTGCAGCAATAACCATACCGGCAGGAACGAGACGCCGTCAAAGCTGTTGTTTATTGGGTTTTGGGAGGCGAGGGACTCTATCCGGGGAGAATTTGAACAATAAAAAAGCCTCACCACAGAGGGCACAGAGGAACACAGAGGAAAGCTTAAAACAATGGCAAAGATTTTTTTTGTTTTAAACGTAAATCAGGTTTTGATTTTCCTCTGTGTACCTCTGTGTACCTCTGTGGTGAGGCTTTATGCTTTGGGTTGTTTGTGATTGGTCGACTGGTGCTGAATAGTTACCTGAAGATCAACGGGGGTTTTTCAAAGCTCTCGGACCATAGTTCCTGCGCAATAGGCGAAAAACCCTACTTGAACTCAGTGGTGTCGGACAATGCTGGAAGGGAGTCAAAACCTTGAACGGCTGGAGTCAGGGCGGGGACGAAAAAAAGGGCAACCCGTCGGTTGCCCCAGCATTAGACAGCCCGGCAGAAAGGGCCGATAGCAGCGGATAGCCATGTCAGATAAAGACTATGTCATCCGGAATATCGGTGATCTTTTCGCCGCCTGCCTCGCTTACGGCGAAGGTGTTCTCGATCCCTATCACTCCCTGGCCGGGAATCACGAACTTGGGCTCGATCGCGATGGTCTGGCCCGCCTGGAGGGCGACCTTGAACCCCTGGGCGATCACCGGGAACTCGTCAAGTTCGAGCCCCACCCCGTGACCGACGAAGCGGGCGTTCTCCCCCGGCCGCCCCATGAAGTAGCTCCCCAGACCCGCCTTTTCCGCCATGTCGGCCGCGCCCAGGAAGAGCTCCTCGCAGATGGCTCCGGGCCTAAGGCTTCGCGCCAGGTAGGACTGGATGGCGATGGAGGTCTCGAAGGCATGCAGGAGCGTTTCGGAAAGGGGGCCCAGTGCGAATACGCGCGTCATGTCGACGATGTAGCCGTCGAAGACCCCGGTGTAGTCGATAAAGACCGGCGAGCTCGCGAGGATCGGCGCGAGTGACGCGCCTTGGGGCATGGCGTTCGAGAGCCCGCGCCCGGTGACCGCGCCGTCGAAGAAGCCGGGGGTCTCCGCGCTTGCGCCGGAGAGCGCCAGCCCCATGAAGAACTCCTGGTGGAAGGCGCGCATCCTGATATACCCCTCGCTCCCCGCCTTCCTGAGCCTGCACTCGAACTCCGCCGCGAGATCGAGCTCCCGCATCCCCGCCCTCAGGAACCCGGGGACCTGGAGGAAAACGGAGCAGGTCTTCCTGCCGCTCTCCCGCATCAGCTCCAGCTCCCACGGGCTCTTGACGGAGCGCAGCTCCCGGTTTACCCCGGAGATGTCTACGAACTCGCGCCCGGCCAGAAGCTTGGCGTAGAAGTTATACTGCTGCACCGGGACCACGTCGAAGGTGATCCCGATCTTTTCGATCTCCGCGCCGAAAAGCGCGGAGAACTCCTTGCTGGACGGGAAGGGGCGGATGTCGGAAATCACCGCCTCCAGTCTGGCGCGGGACAGGCTCTTGCGGACCAGGAGCATCGGTTCGCCCGCCGCCGGGACATAGAGGAGCGAGTTCTGCCTGGTGCCGGCAAAGTAGTAGATGTCGATCGGATAGATGATGAGTGCCGCGTCTATCCCCTTGGCCTGCAACTGCTCCTGCAGCCGCGCGACCCGCCGGGCGGACTCCGCTTTTTCTAGCATGGCACCCCCCAGGTTTCGAAATAGGCGATCTCGGCAAGCTCCTTCCTTGGGCGGGGCTTGGGCTCCTGGTCCGGGTAACCGATCGGCGTGATCCCGATGATCCGGATCCCCTCGGGGATGCCGAGCGCCGCCTTGATGGCCCCCTCGTCGTACCACCCCATCCAGCAGGTGCCAAGGCCCAGGGCGTGGGCCGCCAGGCAGAGATGCTCGAAGGCGATCGCCGTGTCGCCGATGAAGTACTCTATGCCGTTCTCCACCCCGCTCTCCGCGGGATCGGCGCAGACCACGATGACCGAGGGCGCCATCGCGATCGCCTTCTTCCCCGGGTTGTCGTCGGGAAAGGCAGCCAAAAGGCTCGCCTTCTTGGCGGGATCGGTCAGCACCAGAAAGCGCCAGCACTGCATGTTCTTCCAGGACGGCGCCAGCCGCGCCGCGTCGAGCACCTGTTTTATTTTCTCCCGCTCAACGGGGGTATCCTTATATTTCCTGATGCTGCGGCGGTCGCGGATGACCTGGAAAATGTCCATGGCAGCCTCCTTTTGTAGTTTTGTTTTCTCTTGATACACCAATAACGGCGTTTTGTAAATCTACATATTGCGCCGGTACTGTCCTCCCACCTGGTAGAGCGCCCGGGTGATCTCGCCAAGCGAAGCGCACCTGACCGTCTCCATCAGTTCGGCGAAGATGTTGCCGCCGGCTACCGCCACCTCCTGGAGCCGGGAAAGCGCGGCGCTCGCCTCCTTCGCGTGGGCGGCCTGGAAGGCCCGCAGGTTCGCGATCTGCGCGTCCTTCTCCTCGGCCGTGGCGCGCGCCAGCTCGCCCGGGAGCGCGTACCCCTCTTCGCTCGCGCGGGGGCTCAGGAAGGTGTTGACGCCGATGATCGGGAGCTCCCCGCTGTGCTTCTTGTGCTCGTAGAGCATCGATTCGTCCTGGATCTTCGAGCGCTGGTACTGGGTCTCCATGGCGCCCAGCACCCCGCCGCGCGCGTCGATCCGCTCGAACTCAGCCAGGACCGCCTCCTCCACCAGGTCGGTCAGCTCCTCGATGATGAAGGTCCCCTGCAGCGGGTTCTCGTTGCGGGACATGCCGAGTTCCTTGGTGATGATCATCTGCACCGCCATGGCGCGCCGGACCGACGACTCGCTCGGGGTGGTGACCGCCTCGTCGTAGGCGTTGGTGTGCAGCGAGTTGCAGTTGTCCTGCAGCGCCATGAGCGCCTGCAGCGTGGTCCGGATGTCGTTGAAGTCCATCTCCTGGGCGTGCAGCGAGCGGCCAGAGGTCTGGATGTGGTACTTGAGCTTCTGGCTCCGCTCGTCGGCCCCGTACTTGTCACGCATGACGACCGCCCAGATGCGCCGCGCCACCCGGCCGATCACCGAGTACTCCGGGTCGAGGCCGTTACTGAAGAAGAAGGAGAGGTTCGCCGCGAAGTCGTCGATCTTCATGCCGCGCGACAGGTAGTACTCCACGTAGGTGAAGCCGTTGGAGAGCGTGAAGGCGAGCTGGCTGATCGGGTTGGCCCCCGCCTCCGCGATGTGGTAGCCGCTGATGGAGACGGAGTAGTAGTTCCTGATCCCGCAATCGATGAAGTACTGCTGGATGTCCCCCATCATCTTGAGCGCGAATTCGGTGGAGAAGATGCAGGTGTTCTGCCCCTGGTCCTCCTTGAGGATGTCCGCCTGCACCGTGCCGCGCACGCTCGTGAGGGTGCGGCTCCTGATCTCGCCATACTCCTTTTCCGAGGGCTCACGGGCGTTTTCACCCCGGAAACGGTCGACCTGCTGATCGATCGCCGCGTTGAAGAACATGGCGAGCATCATGGGCGCCGGGCCGTTGACGGTGATGGAGACGCTCGTCGAGGGGGCGCAGAGGTCGAAGCCGGCGTAGAGCTTCTTCATGTCCTCGACCGTGCAGATGGAGACGCCGCTCTCCCCCACCTTGCCGTAGACGTCGGGCGGGAAGTCCGGGTCCTCGCCGTACAGGGTGACGCTGTCGAACGCCGTGGAGAGCCTTTTCGCGCCGTCATCCTCGCACAGGTAATGGAAGCGCCTGTTGGTCCGCTCCGGGGTCCCCTCGCCGGCGAACTGCCGCTTGGGATCCTCCTCGACCCGCTTGAACGGGAACACCCCGGCGGTGTAGGGGAAGAAGCCGGGGAGGTTTTCCTTCAGGCTCCACTTGACGATCTCGCCCCAGTCCTCGAAATCGGGTACGCAGACCCGGGGGATCCGGGTGCCGGAGAGCGTCTCGGTGTAGAGGGCGGTCCGGATCTCCTTGTCCCGGATCCGGGTCACCAGCTCCTGCTGCCGGTAGGAGCGCTTCAGTTCCGGCCAGCGGGCCAGGATGCCGCGCGGCTCCTCGCCCAGCCTGGAGCCGACGCTGCCGATCAACCCGTCGACCTCGGCCGCGGCGGCCCCCTTTCGGTCCAGAAGCGCCCGGGTCCCCTCCAGCTGGAACAGCGTCCGCGCCACCCGCGCCTGCTCCTGCGCGGCCTTGCGGTAACCGCGCGCCGCCTGGACCACCTCGCCGAGGTAATGGATCCGGTCCGGCGGGATGATGTACTGCTTCAGGCTCTGCTTCTCCACGACCTTGAGCGCGGAGAGCCACCCCGGCCCGCCCTTGCGGTTCAGCTGGTCCAGGATGGCGAGGTAGAGGACGTTGGTGCCGGGGTCGTTGAACTGGGAGGCGATGGTGCCGAAGACCGGGACCTCGCTGTCGGGAGCCTCGAACAGGGCGCGGTTGCGGCGGTACTGCTTGCGGACGTTCCGAAGCGCGTCCTCCGCCCCCCTCCTCTCGAACTTGTTGATCGCCACCACGTCGGCGAAGTCGAGCATGTCGATCTTCTCCAGCTGGGTGGGGGCGCCGAACTCGCAGGTCATCACGTAGAGCGAGACGTCGCAGATCCCGACCACGCCGGCGTCCCCCTGCCCGATCCCCGAGGTCTCCACGATCACCAGGTCGAAGCCGGCCGCGCGGACCACGTCGATGGCGTCTCTGATGGCCGCCGAGAGCTCGCTTTTCGAGTCGCGGGTGGCGAGCGAGCGCATGTAGACCCGGTCCGTGTTGATGGAGTTCATCCTGATCCGGTCGCCCAGAAGTGCCCCGCCGGTGCGCTGCCGGGACGGGTCGACCGCCAGGATGGCGACGCTCTGCCCCGGGAAGTCGTTCATGAAGCGGCGCACCAGCTCGTCGGTGATCGAGCTCTTACCCGCGCCGCCGGTGCCGGTGACGCCCAGCACCGGGATCTTCTTCCCCATGGCGCGGATGCGCTCCCGGACGGTCCCGTAGCCGTCGTTCCCCTCATGAACCGCGTGCTCGGCGAGCGTGATCAGCGTGTTGACCGCCCTGATGTCCCGGCCGGCAAGCCTGCCGATCTCCTCCTCGATGTCGCGCCCCGGCGAGAAATCGCAGGTCTCCAGCATCAGGTTGATCATCCCCTGCAGCCCCATGCGCCGGCCGTCCTCGGGCGAGAAGATCTTGGAGACCCCGAACCCCTCGATCTCGCGGATCTCGTCCGGAACGATCACGCCCCCCCCGCCGCCGAAGACCCGGATGTGGGAGGCGCCGCGCTCGGCCAGGGAATCGCGGATGTACTTGAAGAACGGGACGTGCCCCCCCTGGTAGCAGCTGACCGCGATCCCCTGGGCGTCCTCCTGGATTGCCGCGGTGACGATCTCCTCAACCGAGCGGTTATGCCCGAGGTGGATCACCTCGGCGCCCGAAGCCTGGAGCATGCGGCGGATGATGTTGGTCGCCGCGTCATGGCCGTCGAAAAGGCTCGTCGCCGTGACAAAGCGCACCTTGTGATTGGTCTGATATATTTCCGGCATGGCGGTATGCATACGGGCTCTCCTGTCGTGATGCTGTCGTGATGCTGGCGTAAGGTGCAACCTAAAGGCCCCGGGCCCCGATTTGCTCCGAGTCGGCGGTCCGGCTACCCCGCCAGGGTGAACTCCCAGGCGCACCAGAATTGCTGCGGGTGGTTGTCCGGAGGGCAGGCGATGCAGCGCGTCTGAAAGCGTGGATCGACCGCCCGGGCGAACTCGGCGTATTCCACGATCCCGACCGTCTTGCAGGGGAAATCCGGCAGCCCCTTTCTCTTTCTGGCCGACTGGACCCGGCACTCCGTCATCCTGAAGACGATGCGCTCCTCTGTTTGCTCGATCACGTCCTGCAGGTTGAGCCTGGCATAGAGCCGGTGCTTCAGGCACTCGACCAGAGCGGCGACCCCGCCCCCCGGTTTGAGCGAGAGCCGCTCCATGATCCTTTTTGCCTCGATGACGGTGAAATGGCGCCACGCCTCGGTGTCCGCATCGATGGCGACGTCGATCCCGTAGCGGCTCTCCACCGCCTGAAACCAGAGGCCGTCGTGGGCGAGCCAGTTCTTGGCGTCGTCCACGATGATCCGGATCAGCTCCTCGCGGCTCAGGTCGTTCAGCAGCTGTAAGCCGGCGTCTCCGGGCGCCTCCGGAGCGGTTGCGTAGCGTTGCAGCTCGTAAGAATCGGTCATGGCTCTCCCCCTCAGGTGCTGCGGAAAAAAATACGGCTCCCCCTCACGCGGCGCGAGGGGGAGCCAAGTTTAGTGGCTGGTTGCCTTTGAGATGCCGAGGCCGGTGATCTGGCGCACCTCGACCTCGTCGAACATCTCCTCGGCCCGCTTGTTGCGGAACAGCAGGGTGCCGAGAATCGCGG
>DATCHY010000468.1:0-4634 GCA_036508065.1 Geomonas sp.
GCCGGCATACCCGCCTTTTACACCCCGGCCGGAGTCGGCACGCCGATCGCCGAAGGGCGCGAGACGCGAATTTTCGAGGGGAAGGAGTATCTGCTGGAGACGGCGTTGAAGGCGGATTTCTCCCTGATAAAAGCCTGGCGCGGAGATGCTCTCGGCAACCTGGTCTACCGCCGGACGGCGCAGAATTTCAATCCGATGATGGCTGCCGCCGGGCGGGTGACCATAGCGGAGGTTGAGGAGCTGGTCGAAGTCGGCGCCATAGACCCGGCCCAGGTCCATACGCCGAGCGTCTATGTCCAGCGAATTATCCGCTACGAGAATCAGGAAAAACGGATCGAGCGCCGCACCGTGCGCCGCTAGGGCGGGGGTAGCTATTCAGCTGCCGTTGGCTCCTGCAGCCGTAGGGTGGGCCCAGCCCACCGGAAGTCGAAGGCCAGGGCACACGCAAGGGGTGCCCCTACAGAACGGGTGTTGTCGCGTGTATCCAGGCCGACGCTGATCGGTGGGCACGGCCCACCCTACGCTATCTGATTGTTGACCTGAATACTAACGCGATTTTGTAATGCGCTGAATAGTTACTGCCTGATCTGCCTTTATCAGTTCAATCCGTGTGCGAGGTTTTGATCTTTGTTTGTTTTGTTTTCTTACCCAAAGGAGAAAAACCGATGGCCTGGACACGGGAAGAGATGGCACAGCGCGCTGCGCAGGAGATTGAGGACGGCTATTACGTGAACCTGGGGATCGGCATGCCGACCCTGGTCGCCAATTATATCCCCGAGGGAAAACGGGTAGTGCTCCAGTCGGAAAACGGCCTGCTCGGCATCGGCCCCTATCCTTCCGAGCAGGAGCTTGACCCGGATCTTATCAATGCAGGCAAGGAAACCATCACCATGATTCCCGGCGCCGCGCTTTTCAGCAGTGCCGAGTCGTTCGCCATGATCCGCGGCGGCCACATCGACCTGGCCATACTCGGCGGCATGGAGGTTTCCGCAGCCGGGGACCTGGCCAACTGGGTCATTCCGGGCAAGATGGTGAAGGGGATGGGAGGGGCGATGGATCTGGTGCACGGCGCCAAGCGGATCGTCGTCATCATGGAGCATGTCAACAAGCAGGGGGAGGCAAAGATCCTCGAGCGCTGCACCCTGCCGCTCACCGGCAAGGGGGTGGTGCACCGCATCATCACCGACCGGGCGGTGCTGGACGTGACCCCCGACGGCCTGCTGCTGATCGAGGTGGCCCCGGGACACAGCGTCGCAGAGATCAGGGGTTGCACGGAGCCGTCCCTGACCGTTGCACCGCAAGGAGACCAACTATGCTGAAAGCAAAGAGCGCACTGGTGACCGGGTCGACCAGCGGCATCGGGCTAGGCATCGCCCGCGCCCTGGCAGCCCAGGGATGCAACATCATGCTGAATGGTTTCGGAGATCCCGACGAGATTGAACGGATCCGCGCCGGGCTGTCGGAAAATAACGGTGTGACGGTCGCCTATTGCAATGCGGACATGACGCGGCCGGATGAAATAGCCGCCCTGGTTCAGGCAACCGCGCAACAGCTGGGGAGCGTGGATATCCTGGTCAATAACGCCGGCATCCAGCACACGGCGCCTGTTGAGGAATTCCCCCCCGAACGCTGGGATGCCATCATCGCCATCAACCTCTCCTCGTCTTTTCACACCATCCATCGCTCCCTTCCCCTGATGAGGAAAAAAGGCTGGGGACGGATCATCAACATCGCTTCGGTGCATGGCCTGGTCGCTTCCGTCCACAAGGCGGCCTACGTGACCGCCAAACACGGCCTGGTCGGGTTGACCAAGGTAGTCGCGTTGGAGACGGCCGGCACGGGGATCACCAGCAATGCCCTCTGCCCGGGCTGGGTCCGCACCGAAATGGTCGAACCGCAGATCATCGCCCGTGCCAGAGAGCTCGGTGTCGATATCGAAGAAGGCGGCCGCAATCTGCTCGCCGAAAAGCAGCCGTCCCGGCAGTTTGTCAGCGTCGAGCAACTGGGAGAGACGGTTGTTTTTCTCTGTTCGCCTGCGGCATCCCAGATCACCGGAGTGGCGATCCCGGTTGACGGCGGTTGGACAGCCCAGTAGGATTCTGGTTAGTTTCCATCTTCCCCTAGTCACGTTCCTCCCCCTTCAAGGGTCAAAAGGAGAAATCAGATGAGCCAGGTCAGCATCATCGGCGCGTTCAACTCGAAGTTCGGCTCCTTTGTGCAGAAAAATCGCGACACAGGCGAGGTCACGGACCTGAAGTCGATCTACGAGCTCATGATCGAAGCCGGGCGAGGCGCCCTGTCCGATGCCGGCATCGAGGGCAACGACGTGGATGGCGTCTGGTTGGGCTCCTGCGCGCCGGGGCTCTTTGCCAACCAGGAGCACCTCGCCTCCTTCGCGACCGAGATCGATCCGCAGGGGCTCCGGTTCAAGTCCATGACACGCTGCGAGGACGCCTGCGCATCCGGCTCGGTCGCACTCTACGATGCGCTCTACGCCGTGGAATCGGGGCGGGCCAAGGTCGCGCTCGTGGTCGGCGTGGAGAAGATGAACCTTCTCGACACGAAGGGGGTGACCCACGCGCTGGCCACCTGCTCCTACTGGCCGGAAGAGGGCGCCAAGGCGGTCAGCTTCCCGTGCCTGTCGGAGTATGCCAAGGGGTATCAGTCCCGCTACGGCTTGAGCGACACCGATCTGCAGCGGATGCTCGCGACCGTCGCCGCCCTCGGCTACCGGAACGGACTGGAAAACCCGCTGGCCCATTTCGGCAAGGGCGGCCCGAGCGACAAGCTCGGCCTCGTCACGGCCGAGGCGATCATGGGGCTTCCGCCTGAGAAGAACCCGATGATTGCGGAGCCGTTGCGTCTTCACGACTGCTCGCTCGTCACCGACGGCGCCGCCGCTCTGGTCATCATGCGAACCGATGCTGCGAAAAGTGCCGGGAAAAAGACCGTCGAGATCGCCGGCATCGGCCATGTGAACGAGCGGCTTGCCATCTCGTCGCGCTCCAACATGTATGAGTACCTGGCCGGCCAGGAAGCGGTGCGGCGCGCCTTTGCCGAGGCGAAGATCTCCATCGACGACGTCGACCTCGCGGAAGTGCATGACTGTTTCACCATCAGCCAACTCCTCTGCACCGAGGCGCTCGGCCTTTCCGGGGGTGGCAGGGCCGGCTTCGATTACCTAGCTGGTCGCTTCACCCGCGACGATGACCGGTGCGCAGTCAACCTTTCCGGGGGCTTGAAGGCGAAGGGGCATCCGGTCGGCGCGACCGGGGTTTCCATGCACGCGCTCCTCTACAAGCACCCCCCGGCGCTCTCCACAAAAATTCCGGAAGTCGGCGTTTCCTTCAATATCGGCGGTTCGGCGGTCACCAACTGCGTCACTGTTCTCAGGAGAACCAGGTAATTCCGGAAAGTCCCCCTAAGTCTCACAAAAAAACAGGCTTTAACATCTCACTCCTCTGGTGAGCATGTTTTGGCCTGTTTTTTTTCAGTAGTGTCCGGTTTGTTTTTTGCCCACAACAATCGCCGTGCTGTAGACCGTAAAATGCGGCAGATCGACCGAGTAAAGTTGAAATCACCAAACAACACAAAATCTTTTCGCCACAAAAAGGCACAAAAGGCGCAAAAAACATCTTCAAGCTGTTAAGTTTTTGTGCGTTTTGTGGCCAATTTTTCGTTTGTGGTTTTGCAGGCAAGAATGAAACCGGACAACGCTGAAAGTAAACCTTTAATGCCCTTAACTTTTTCTGATTAGCGCAGATCTTCCGCTGTTCTAGTTCCTCCCCCATCAAGGGGCAGGAGGACAGGAGGGGGATGGTGTTCTTTTTGGCGGGAGGGAGTTTCTCCAGCGGAAGATCAGCGCTAGTCAGGTAACTTTTTGCGCGTTTTGTGCCTTTTTGTGGCTAATGTTTCTTTGTGGTTTGTTTGACTGGCTTTTTATTGCGATTTTTGTGCTTTTCTGTGGCAAAATGATTTTTTCCAGGTGGTGCCTCTTGGGCTGATCCTGCATTATCCGAAGCATCCGTGCCAGCCTCTTTGGCGAAAAAGGCGACCATGAAAGACCAGATCGAAAAATATACCGGAAAACTACTGGCTGACCGCTCGGCGTGTCCCGATGGGATCGCCTTCGCCGCGCAAGACGACACCCTGATCGCGTCAGGCGCACCGGAACTCGCCAGGCTTGCCGGGGCAACGCTGGCGCATCTCAATTCGCTTGGCCTCGTTGTCGCCCGTCCCTCGCTTCCCTTCGCTGATTTCCTGGTGGCCCGCGCGCCCGCCGGGGGTTCGGCCATCGTCCCCCAGGACACGGAGACCCGCACCTTTCTGCACGATATCCCGTTCCTGCGCCGAAAGGATCTGCCGCAGGACCCGGCAGGCGAGATCGCGCGGCTGCTCGCCAACCGGAAGGGGGTGATCGTCGAGGGGGTGGGGATCGTGGCGGTCGGCGCCATCACCGTGGAGCAGGCCTTCATCAACTACTCCTCCGTGTTCCACTCCACCTTCGTGAAATACCTGCAGGACATCCTCACGGACGGCTTCCTGCTTCCGGGTGAGATGGAGGCGTTCCAGATCTTCCGCCACGGGTGGCTGAAGCCGCTTTCCGCCGAGGGGCTGATCTTCAGAGGGAAGCT
>DATCHY010000469.1:0-4360 GCA_036508065.1 Geomonas sp.
CAGGCCGTCGATCACCCGCCCCAGGAGCGCGGGCCCGACGCCCAGGGACGCCTTCTCGCGCCGCACCGAGATCAGGCTCCCGAGCCCCACCCCGCGCAGTTCCCCGAGCGGCATCAGCAGGGTCTTGTTGTCCCTGAACCCCACCACCTCGGCGGGGATCGGCGCCGACCCTTCGGAGTGGACCTCGCAGAGGCTCCCCACCGCGGTCTCCGGGCAGTACCCCTCGATCACCAGGCCGACCACTTGCGTCACCTTGCCGTGGAACCGGACCGGCTTGGCCGATTCGACGACCGGCAGGTATTTGGACAGATCAATCTTCGCCATGCTCCCCCCGCCGTTCGCTCTTCTCCTCGCTCAGCCTCCGGAAGATCTCGTCGAGCTGGGCGTCCAGCCCCGCGTCGATGTTCCCCCGGACCGTCTCCACCAGGCAGCCGGCGCTGGCAACAGCCGGGTCCCCCTTCAGCGTGACGCGCCGCCCCTCGCCGGAGAGCCCGGCGAACTCGGGGCGCCCCGCCACCAGGGCGTAATCCTCAGGGTTCAGCCTGACCACGACCTCGCCCCCGTCCGAGGCGTGTTCCACCGCCCCGTGCACCATCCCCGCCAGGATACCAGGGTCGCAGGAGACCTCACGCAGCATGATCTTGCGCGCTATCAGGGTCGAGAGCTGCAGCAGGTCCTCCTCGGAGTCGTGCAAAAGCCGGGCGCGCAAGCTACCGGTCGCCAGGAGCGCCTGCCCCAGGGCCTCGCTCACCTTGGCAAAGGAAGCCTCGGCGATCGCCCTCCCCTCCTTCACCCCGTCCGCGTGCGCCTGGTGGATCCTTCTCAGGGCCTCCTCCTCCGGAATGCAGGGGGGGGGCTCGTACGGCTCCGCGTCCTCCTCGGCCAGCTCCTTGTCCTCCTCGCCCAGCCGGACGGCCCGGAAGCCGGCCTCCCCGGCCGGCGGGAGCTCGCCCCCCAGGGGCTCCAGGGTGAAGGCGCGCGGGGGCTCACCCCCTTTCCTGATGATCTTAAACGAGGACATCTTCTGCACCACGGCCGGCGATAACCACCTTCCCCTCCTCCTCCATCTTCCGGACGATCTTGATGATCTCGGACTGCGCCTTCTCCACGTCGGACAGGCGCACCGGACCCATCACCTCCAGGTCCTCCTTGATCATCTCGGCGGCGCGGCTCGAGATGTTGCGGAATATCTTGTCCTTCACCTCGTCGGTGGAGGTCTTCATGGCGAGGGTCAGGGTGTCGTTGCTCACTTCCCTCATGATCCCCTGGATGGCCCGGTCGTCCAGCTTGAAGATGTCCTCGAAGGTGAAGAGATGCTTCCTGATCACCTCGGCGAGCGGCGGGTTCATGGTGTCGAGCCGGTCCAGGATCTTCTTCTCGCGGCTGCGGTCGAGGTGCGCGAACATGTCGACCACCTTCTCCACCCCGCCTATCTTGAACCTCTGCACCCCGCCGAGCGCGGTCAGCTCCACCCGGATCACCTCGTCGATCTCGGCCAGGATCTCCGGGGAGACCTGGTCCACCTCGGCGATCCTGATCACCACCTCCGCCTGCAGCTCCTGCGGCAGCAGGGAGATGATCTCGCTGGTCTGCTTGGGCTTCAGCTTGGCGAGGATCACCGCGATGGTCTGGGGGTGCTCCTGCGAGAAGAAGTTGGCTATGGTGCGCGGGTCCATGCTGGAGAGGACATCCGTCATGTCCCCGATGCCGGAGGTGCGGATCTCCTGGAGCAGCGTCTCGGCCCGGACCGGCCCGAGCGCCTTCTCCAGGATTTTCTTGACGAACTCCTCCCCCTGGGAGAAGAAGCCGGTATCGGGGTTGGTGATGTCGGTGAACTCCGCGACCACGGCCGAAATCTCCTCGCGCGGCACGTGTCCCAGCTTCGACATGCTCTGGCTGATCTTTTTGATATCCCCGTCGTCCATATGCCCGAACACCTTGGCCGTCGCCTCGGGCCCAAGGTACAAAAGGAGTATGGCGGCCTTCTCCGCTCCGGTCATGCACCACCTCTAGATACCGCGTTTTTCATCTTGATCCTTATCGTGTCAATCGGCTGACGAAGGGTTGCAGGCAGTCAAGGATTCCCGCACCGGCCGCGCCAGCGGCGCCCGGTTGCCGATTTTTGCACCATTCACCATTCACCATTCACCATTCACCATTCACCATTCACCATTCACCATTCACGGTCCTAATCCTTGTGCACCAGCCAGTTCTGCAGGATCTGGGCAACCTGGTAGGGGTCCTGCTTCACCTTCTCGACCAGCTCCATCTGGGTCAGTTTCAGCTTCTCGTGTTCGCGCCTGGTCGTCTCGATCTGATGGGCCGCCTCCAGGTCGACCTGCACCGGGTGGAAGCTTATCGGCCTCTCCGTCTTCAGGATCTTCAGGAGGGGGCGGATCACGAACAGCAGCAGCGCCAGGAAACCGAGGGCGATCAGCGCGTTCTTCAGGAGCGCCTGCACGACCGGCGCGTCCCACCACTTCTCCGGCTCCGGCCCGCCATCGCCGGTCTCCTGGAACGGGATGTTGGCGACGGTCACCTGGTCACCGCGCTCCGCATTGAAGCCGACGGCGCTCTTCACCAGAGCCTCGATCTTCTGCATCTCGTCCGGGCTCCTCGGCAGGTATTTGGCCTTGGCGTCCGGCTTGGCACCGGGGGCGAGCTCGTACCTGCCGTCCACCAGTATCGCTACCGAGACCTTGGTCAGGCTTCCCACCGGCTCGATGGTACGGGCGGTGGAGCGGCTCACCTCGTAGTTCAGGGTCTCGTCGCTCTTGGAAGCGCCCCCCTGCGTGCCGGCGGCCGGGGCGACCCGCCCCAGGTTCGACTGCACCCCGGGAACCCCGGAGGCCGTGGAGGTGCTCCCGCCCTTCTCCTCGCTTCTCTGCTCGCTGCGCACCGCCGCCGACTCCGGGTCGTAGCGCTCCTCGTACTTCTCCACCTGCTTGAAGTCGAAGTTCGCCGAGACGCGGGCCACGGACTTCCCGGAGCCGACCACCTTGTCCAGGAGGCTCTGCAGCTTGTCCTCCTCACTCTTTTCGAAGAGGCGCTGGGTTTCCTGGCGCGCCCCGCTAAGCTTGCTGGCGGCGTCCGAGGCGGAATTCTTGCTGAGCACCTTGCCGCGGCTGTCCAGCAGTGTCACGTTCTCCGGGTCCATCCCCTCGATGGAGGAGGCGACCAGGTGTATCACACCCTGCACCTCGCCCTCCCGGAGGCTCCGGTTCGAGCGCATCTTCAGCACGACCGAGGCGGTGGCCGGCTTTTCCGACTCCTTGAACAGCGTCTTCTCGGGGAGCGCCAGGTGCACCCGGGCCGACTCGACCCCGGCGATCTGGGAGATGGTCCGGGACAGCTCGCCCTGCAGCGCCCGCTGGTAGTTCAGCTTCTGCACGAACTCGGTCATGCCGAAGTTCTTGCGGTCGAAGATCTCGAACCCCACCCCGCCCCCCTGGGGGAGCCCCTCGCTGGCGAGCGAGAGCCTCAGGTCGTACACCTTGTCAGAGGGGACCAGGACCGCCTTGCCGTCGTCGGAGATCTGGTGCGGGATCTTCTGCTCCTTGAGCTTCTTGACGATCTCGCCGGCGTCCTCGGCCGTCAGGTTGGCGAAGAGGGGACGGAAATCGGTCCGGTTGGCAACGCTGATGAGCGCGACGAAGGCGATCACGGAGGCGAGTGCCACCCCGCCCACGACAAGCCGCTTGCCCGAGCTTAGGGCAAGAAAAGGTTCCAACAGTTTTTTAAGGCCTTCCGGCATATCGTCCCCACGTCACACAGACACTCCCCCCGAAACGGGGGGTTACAGAAATTGCCGCTGGCGGGTACGCCCCGCGCGGCACAGGCAGGAAAGGACTACACCGGCATCCTCATGATTTCCTGGTACGCCTCCATCGCCTTGTTTCTCACCTGGGTGAGCATCTGGAAGGAGATGCTCGCCTTCTCGACCGCGAGCATGACCTCGTGCAGCCCCTTGCTCTCGCCGGTCGCCAGGCTCTGGATCGACTTGTCCGCGCTGTTTTGCAGGTCGTTCACCTTGCCGACCATATCCCCCAGCAGCTTGCCGAAGTCGGCGCCGCCGTTTTGCGCCGCCTTTGCGGGCTGTGCCGGAAAGGCCTGGGCCAGGCCGCTCACGTTGCCAATTGCGTTTATCACCATGTGGGAACTCCTTTTATTGCGTTAAACTTTAGCGGCCGAGGTCCAGCGTCTTGAGCGCCATGCTCTTGGAGGCCTGGGCGGCGGTCACGTTCGCCTCGTAGCTGCGGGTGGCCGATATCATGTCGGCCATCTCCTCCACGACATTCACGTTCGGGTAGGCGACGTAGCCGGCGGCATCGGCATCCGGGTGGGTCGGCTCGTACTGCAG
>DATCHY010000470.1:0-2469 GCA_036508065.1 Geomonas sp.
AATTGCTGCGGCCAGTTCGAGCAACAATATCAACAAGACCCCACTGCCCGGACTGCGTCTTGCGGGAAAAATTGAAAGAATCGGGTCAGTGGAGTCCGGTTTATTTTTTGCCCACAACAATCGCCGCGCCTTAAAGTCTAAATTGCAATTTACAAACAAGCTCAAACTAATTCAAAAAAGAACCCAGAATCTTTGTTTCTTTGTGGTTTGTTTGCAGGAATAAAACCGGACAACGCTGGAATCCGGTGCCTTGTCTAACGGCATCTGTCATCCAAGGAGGACGTCATGAGGAAATCAACCTCGACCGTTACCCTGATCATCGAAGGCACGCCAAGCCCGGGCCAGGCCCCGGCCCTTGCGCCGGAACTGCAAATGATCTTGGGACCCCCGCGCCTGGTTGCCGCGTACGACCTGCAGGCGACGGTGCGCGGCGAGGCTCCCCCCGAGGTAACCGTCGAGGCCAAGGAAGATGATCTGATCGAGCTGCGCCTGGAGGGGGATTTAAGACTTCTGATGAGCGTGGCCGACTACCGGGCGCAATTCGGCGATCAAACGAGCCGTGGCGCCGAGGATGCAGGCCGCGTGCGGATCGGGGCCTCCCTGCCGGCCAGGTCGCGGGATCGCGGCATCCTCCACTGGGTCGTCAAGGGGTTGCAGCTCATCGGGATCGACCTTACAGAGCTGGCGGCGCAAAAGCTGGCCGATCATGTAGATACCAAAAAGGGGCTGAACGGCCTTTACGTCTGCCCGCTCACCTCGGAGACCCTCGCTCTGCAGCCGGATCCGTTTTTCCCGCCGGGCAATGATCCGTTGCTGGTCTTCATCCACGGCACCATGTCCAGCACCGAGGGGAGTTTCGGCGGGCTCTGGACGGATCAGCGGGACGTCCGCCTGCGACTGGCACAGCATTACCAGGACCGCTGTTACGCCTTTGAGCACAAGACCTTTACCGAAAGCCCGATCACCAATGCCCTGGACCTGGCCAATGCCCTGCCGGCGGGGGCGCGGCTCCACCTGGTAAGCCATTCCCGCGGCGGCATGGTCGGTGAACTGCTCTGCCGTGCCTCCCGCATTAACGACAGGGGCGAGCCCCAGCCGTCATTCGACGATACCGACTTTGACCTTTTTTCAGCCCCGGACCAGGAGAAAAGCCGCAACGACTTGCGCCAACTGGCCGATGTGCTGAAGAAAAAAGAGCTCTACGTGGAACGATTCCTTCGGGTGGCCTGTCCGGCGCGCGGCACCACCCTGGCCTCGTGCCGCCTGGACCGCTACCTGTCGCTGCTGAAAATGGGGCTTTCATCCTTGATTCAGCTGGATTGGGTCAAGGACGTCACCTGGTTTGTGGCAGCGGTTGCCAAGGAGCGCACTGACCCGACGGTCATGCCCGGCCTGGAGGCGATGATGCCGGATTCGGGCACGGTCAAACTGCTGAACCGCCCGGGCATGACGGTCGATTCGGATCTGCGGGTGATAGCCGGAGATTATGACGGCGATGGTATCCTGGGAACGGTGGCGGACTGGGCTTTTGAGGGGTTCTACGGCGGCGAGAACGATGTGGTGGTCAACACCCCTTCCATGTACGGCGGCGCGGCACGCAAGGACAAGCACCAGGCGCCCCGGGGGTGGTACTTTTATGCACAGGGGGCGCAGGTATATCATTTCAGCTACTTCACGCAGCCGCTTAGCGCCGGTCAAGTTGCCAACGGCTTGTTGCAGGATGACGCCCGCAGTGCCGGATTCCTGCCGGTCTCGCAGGCTCCTCACGGGGATGAGCCGATTGCGCGCGGCATTGCGCTCGATCTTGTCAGCGAGGGTTTTGGCGACCCGCTGGTCCGGAAATCCCCTTCATCCGGCGGTACCAAGCCGCTGCTGATCCTGGTGCCCGGGATCATGGGGACGCATCTCAAGGTGGGAGATAAACGGATCTGGATTGATTTTGACGAGATCGCAGGGGGGAGTTCACCGGGCTGTCTGAGGACGCTCCAGGCGTCGTCACCGACGGCGTCGTCAAGATGTCCTACCAGCCACTGGGCGATTTCCTCTCCTCCAGCCACGAGGTGCTCTATTTCCCGTACGACTGGCGCCTGTCGTTACAGAAGAAGGGGAAAGAGTTCGCCGACTTCATGGACGAGGTACTGAACAGCGCCAGGGCAAACAACCGCCCGGTGCGTATCCTGGCCCACTCGATGGGCGGGCTGCTGGTGCGGATGGCGGCGGTGCTTTCCAGCTCAAAGCGGGAAGGAAACGGCTGGTGGGAGCGCTTCCGGGCGATCACCGGAAACCGCCTGGTCATGGCCGGAACCCCCAACAACGGCTCATGGACCGTGCCGTATCTGCTGACCGGCCGCGACTCGATCATCGGCGTGCTGAAGACCGTGGATCTGCGTCACAACAGACGGGATATCCTGAAGACCGTCTCCGGTTTCGAGGGGTTTCTGGAGATGCTGCCACCCGGCGGTGCCGACG
>DATCHY010000471.1:0-4037 GCA_036508065.1 Geomonas sp.
AGCCCTACCGCTGGGAGGAAAGGATGGGGATCAAGGTCTGCCTGGAGGCCCGAAAGCACGGCCTGTTCCTGCGCCCGCTCGGCAACGTGATCGTGGTCTTCCCGCCGCTCTCCATCTCCCTCGATGAACTGCAGATTCTCATGAACGGCATCGAAAGCTCGATACGGCAATTAACAATTAACAATTAACAATTAACAATGGAAGTCTCTTAAATTCAGTTAGTTATTCATCTTAGCAGAACCCGGGCTTTTACTTAAGGCGAAAAAGCCACTGACCAGGCGTGATTTTCGTTGTCAATTGTCCATTGTCAATTGCTTTTCCCAAAGCCACTGAGCAGGCGTGATTTTCGTTGTCAATTGTCAATTGTCCATTGCCAATTGCTTTTTCCAGGCCTTTCAGATAGGGCGAAAAAGGCACTGACCAGGCGCGATTTTCATCGTCAATTGTCAATTATCCATTGTCAATTGCTTTTTTTATGGATTCCTGGCCGAACGTACATTAAGATATGCGTACACCGCACTCTTAGCGAACGTCGCATCCAAAGGAGTCCAGGCTGATGGAAACATTCTCCGCGTTGATCTCAAGCCAGGCTGAGTGGCTTGCAGAGCGGGCCCAATCCTATATCGTCGTACAAGGTTACCAGCGACAGTTCGCCACCCTGCCCCAAAGCTGGCACCATGCGGTGACCGGCATCTCCGCTGCCCTCTCGGACGCCCTCGGCGACCCGCTCTCCCCCGGAAGCCCTGACGCCGCCCCCCCTCCGCCGCACGCCCCGGACAGCTGGCTCGCCGCCTCTGCGGCCCAACTGCGCCGCGAGAACGGCGTTCCTATGGGGGTTTTCTTCGGAGTCTTGAAGGAACTGCGCCGGGGCTACCAGGAACTGCTGCAACGAGGCGAACTGGAGACGGGGCTCAGGCACCGCGCCTGGCGGGTGCTGGACGCCTGCTTCGACCGGATGGAGCTGACCTTTTGCGGCTCGTGGTGCGAGCAGGCCGAGGGAAAGGCGCTGGAGGAGCTGCTGCGTGCCAACCTTCTGCTGACGGCCGAGAAGAGCCGGTTCCAGGCGGTCTTCCAGAGCATGAACGAGCCGGCGCTGCTGGTCGACCGGGAGAACCGGATCCAGCTGATCAACCGGGCGGCGGCGCTCACCTTCTTCGGCTCCCAGCGCTGCCCGAGGGAACTCGGGGAAATCGAGCCGCTGGAGGACGAGCTGGCCGCCTTCCACGCCTCGAATGAACAGGAGAGGCTCATGGAGCGGGTGCTGAATACCCTCGGCACCCCGAGGCGCTTCCAGGTAAAGCTGAAGCGTATGCTGGATGGCATTAACGCCTGTGACGGAACCGTCGTGATCATGAATGACATCACCGAACAGAGCATCGGAGAGATCGCGCTCAGAAAGGCCCACAACGAGATGGAGCAGAGGGTGATCGACCGGACCTGCGACCTCGCCGCCGCCAACGAGCAGCTCAGGTGCGAGATCAAGGTGAGGCTCGGGGTCGAGGAGGAGCTCAAGCTGGTCAAGGAGTTCATGATCGCACTCATGGAACACGCGCCGATCCCGATCGTCGCCACCGACCGCGAGCACGCCTACCTGCTGGTGAACCGCGCCTGGGAGGATGCCACCGGCCTGACGCGCGAGGGGGTGATCGGGAAAAAGAGCTGCGAGATCTTCCCGCCGGAGGTCGTCGGCCTGGTCAACGCGTGCAACCTCGAGGTCATCGAAGGGCGCCGGGCCCACACCTTCCAGGAGCTGATCGATTCCCCCCAGGGACAGCGGCTGTACCACACGGTCAAATTCCCGCTGTTCGATCACCTGGGCGAGGTCGAGACGGTGGGCGCGATCTCCATCGACATCACCGAGAAGACCTGCGCCGAAGAGATGCTGAAGGAGAGCGAGGAGAGGTACCGAAACCTGGTGGAGTTCTCCACCAACGCGATCTACATAGCGATCGACGGCAGGTACGTCTTTTCCAACAAGGCGGGGGTAAGTCTCCTGGGCGCCAGCGCTCCCGAAGAGATCGTCGACCGCCAGGTGCTCGACTTCATCCACCCCGATTACCTGGACGCCGAACAGGAACGGGTCCGCATGCTGCGGGAGGACGGGCTCACTCCGCTTGCCAAGGAGGAGAAGTACATCCGGCTGGACGGCGCCGTGGTCGACGTGGACGTCGCGGCGATCCCCTTCACCTTCCAGGACCGCTCGGCGATCCTCATCCTCGCCCACGACATCACCGAGCGCAAGAAACTGGAGGAGGAGCTGGAAAAGAACGAGCGCTTCGAATCGATCGGACTGCTGGCGGGCGGCATCGCCCACGACTTCAACAACCTTTTGGCGGCGATCCTGGGGAACATCTCCCTCTCCAAGATGCTCACCCCCGAGGATGCCGAGACCTACCACCTGCTCGCCGAGGCGGAGAACGCCTCGCTGCGCGCCCGCGACCTGACCCGCCAGCTACTGACCTTCGCCCGCGGCGGAGCACCGGTCAAGAAGAGCGCGACGGTCGGGGAACTGGTCAAGGAGACCTGTGCCTTTGCGCTCAGGGGGTCCAACGTCTGCTGCACCTTCGACATCCCGGAGCAGCTCTCCACCGTCGAGGTTGATGCGGGACAGATCAGCCAGGTGGTGCAGAACCTGGTCATGAACGCCGACCAGGCCATGCCGGACGGCGGGGCCATCGCCGTGGTCTGCGAGAACGTGGCGGCCGGCGGCGGGCTCCCGCTCCAGTTGAGCGGGAAGCGCTACGTCAGGATCTCCATCAGTGACACCGGGCACGGCATCCAGGCGGACCACCTGAAGAGGATCTTCGACCCGTATTTCACCACCAAGCAGAAAGGAAGCGGCCTCGGGCTCGCCACCGCCTTCTCCATCATCAAGAAGCACGACGGCTGCATCGTGGCCGAGTCGGAACGGGGCAAGGGATCGGTTTTCCAGATCTACCTCCCCGCAAGCGACGCCCCACACGCCCCCCTCCCCTGCCAGCAGCCGGCCCCCTTCGTCGGCAAGGGTCGGGTCCTCTTCATGGACGACGAGGAGGCGGTCCGCTTCATGGCGGGACGCACCCTGCGTCGCATCGGCTTCGAGGTGGTGTTCGCCAAGGACGGACTCCAGGCGATCACGCTTTACCGCGAGGCCCTGGCCGCGGGCGAGCGGTTCAGCGCGGTGGTCATGGACCTCACCATACCCGGCGGCATGGGAGGAAAAGAGGCGGTGGTCCACCTGAGAGAGCTCGACCCGGAGCTGAAGGCGTTCGTATCGAGCGGCTACTCGGACGACCCGGTCATGGCAGACCCGCAAGGCTACGGCTTTTGCGGCGTGATACCGAAACCTTTCCTTTACGAGGAGATGGTGGCGGCACTGCAGCAGGTCTTCGGCAACCTGTGAACCCGCGGCAGATAAAAGGAGCAGCAACATGGAACCCATCATGGATCTGATAGACAGCCACTCACATATCTACGGCAAGGAATTCGCCCTGGACTTTCCCGAGATGCTGGAGAGGGCATCGGCCGCGGGGGTCGGCACCATCATCGCGGTGGGCGCGGACCTGGAATCGAGCAGGGAGGCGTGCCGGCTCGCGGAAGGCTACGACCGGATCTACTGCTCCGTCGGGATCCACCCCCACGATGCCGACCGGGTCACCGAACCGTGCTACCAGGTGGTGCGCGAACTGGCGCAGGGTTGCAGCAAGGTGGTCGCCATCGGCGAGGTCGGCCTCGACTTCTTCCGGGACCGCTCCGCGAGACCCGCGCAGGAGGAGGTGTTCCGGCGCTTCATACGCCTGGCCCGCGAGCTCAAGCTGCCGCTCATCATCCACGACCGCGACGCCCACGACAGGGTCATCGCCATCATGAAGGAGGAGCGGGCCGCCGAGGTCGGCGGGGTGCTGCACTGCTTCTCCGGGGATCTGGCGATGGCCCGGGAGTGCATCGAGATGGGGTTCAGGATCTCCATTCCGGGAACCGTGACCTACGCCTCCAACGAGGCGCTCCGGGAGGTGGTGCGCGGGGTGAAGATCGAGCATCTGCTCGTGGAGACCGAC
>DATCHY010000472.1:0-4734 GCA_036508065.1 Geomonas sp.
CGCTCAGCTCCACGGTATCCCACGCGGAAGAAGACTCCCCCAACGAGTCGGCGCGGGAACTGATGGCACCCGTCACGGTTGAACGGTCACGCGGGCCATGGGAGGCTTCCATCGATGGCATCTGGTCGCCGCAAAGCGACAGTTCCGACGCCGGCGGAAGGGTCGGCATGTCCGACGCGAAGGTCAAGCTGGCCCGCACCTACCGGGTCACTTCCCGCCTGAGCCTGACTTCCGATATCGCCTACTCCCTGCTGCAGGTGAGCGCCCCCGAATCAGCGCGGCTGCCCGAAACTCTCCATACCGTCTCCCTCGGCCTGCGGGGCGATTACCGGGCCGGCCCGAAACTCTCCTATAGCGTGCTGGTAGCCCCGGGGCTTGCCGGAGATTTCAGGCGGATCGGCGGCGATGACATCCGCGCCAGGTTCGGTTTCACCGGGCGCTACAGCTACTCGGAAAAGCTGACCCTTCTGGCCGGCCTCATCTTCCAGCAGGGGTACAGGTCGCTCCCCGTCTTCCCGATCATTGGCGTCATATACCGAGCATCAGCCTGGCCGCACCCCGCCCTGGGGTGACCTACGCTCCGGGCAAGGAGCTGCGCTTTCATCTAGGTGCAGAATTCTTCGGTGGCGAGTACCAGCTTCACGACACCACGCTCGGGGCGCAAGTGATCCGCTACCGGGATTTTCGGGCCATCGGCGGCTCGGAGTTCACCATCTTCGCCCCCCTGAAGGGAGAGGTTGCCGCTGGGTATGCCTTTGCCAGGAAATTCGTGTTCTACGATGTCTTCGATGCGACCCGCCACGACATCAAGGTTGACGCCGGTCCCTTTGGCCGGGCGGGGTCGAAGATGGAATGGTAGGGATAGCTCGGTTAGCTCCAGGAACAGGCAGGGCGGTCAAAGTAGGGACATAATCGAGGTAATTTAGATGCTTGACAACTTAATGCTGTTTCTTATTGCCGTTGTGAACTTCTCCCTGATAACGATCCTGATTAGGCTCCATGCCAAGCATAAAGATTTTTTCAAGCAAATGGAATTCGGTGGCATTCTCTATGGTTCGGCCAAGGAATCGCCTAACATCGTCGATTTCTTTCTCAAAAGACAATATACAGGATTGAAAGATACCTTCCTCACCATTATGTGCAATATTTTCCTTGTTTCCTCTCTGATTTCACTCCCCATGATGGTTGTCACGGTGCTCAATCATAAGTGAGCGCCATTTCCCTTTGGGCCACCTGTAGGGTTTTTCAGCCCCCTCCCAGAAGCCCTCCGGGACCGGGGGTCGGCAGCTGTTTCAATGTGGTTCTTCCTTACCTCTTTGCACGAAAGGATGTCACGGAAGTCGACAGCATCTCCAGCCTCCTTGAATCCGCAAAAATCGCCTCAGGACTGCACGACAACTTAAAGGGGGTTAAGCGAAGAGGCGCGGGATCTCGATCCTCACGCAGGTGCCTGCGGCGTCGCTCGTTATGGAGATGCGACCGCCGTGGCCGGAGATGAACCTCTCAGCGATGGTGAGGCCGAGTCCTGCGTGGCTCTCGGGCGTTTTCGTGGTGAAAAACGGGTCGAACAGGGAGTCGAGGTGCTCATCGGGTACGCCGGCGCCGCTGTCGGCGATGATGATCTCGGCCAGCTCCGCCTTTAAAATGACAGCTACGCTGATGGTACCGGGCTCCCTGCCGAGGGCCTCGCAGGCGTTTTTCAGCAGGGCTGCCAGTGCGGTGTTCAAAAGCGTCAACGAGCCGTGGATGGTGATGCCGTGCTCCGGGTGGGTCCAGTTGACCTTCGTGCCGGGCGGCGCCAGATCGGTCAAAATGCCGACCAGCGGCTGAAGCAGGGTGACCAGGTCCAGGTCGGCCATTCCCTGGTTCGCGAGTCCCAGTTCGAGTAGGGCCATCTGCTGGACAATAAGGGCGATCCTACGTCCGCCGTCATTGGTTTCCTGAAGCAGGTAGGGGAGATCCTTGCGGATCTGCCTGATGCGGTGCGTTCGTTCCATCTCGTCTATGGCCGTTTGGAGCTCCGGCTCCAACTCGCGCAGCCTTCGCGCCAGGTCGTCCGCATAGCGCAATAGCGCCCCGGCATAGCGCTCCAGCGTGGAAAGGTTGCTCATGACGAAGCCGAGCGGGTTGTTGATGTGATGCGCGGCGCCGGCCGCGAGCCTTGCGACGGCAGCGACCTTCTCCTGCTCGACGAGCTTTCGCTGAGCCCGCTTTAGCCTTGAAAGCGCCGCGTCGGTTTCCTGCCGCGCCTCTGCCAGGGCGCGCATGTGACGGGCGGTGCGCACGGCCGCCCGGACCCGGGCCAGCAGGTCGATCTCCTGGAACGGCTTGACGACGTAATCGTCGGCCCCGAGATCAAGTCCGGCGGCGATCTGCTGAAGGGTCGACTGGGTGGTGAACAGGATGATGGAGAAAAGACGCGGCTTGAGTCCGATCGCCTGGAGCACTTCCAGGCCGGACATTCCCGGCATTTCCACATCGAGGAGAGCCACGTCGGGGGGAGTTGCCTCGAGCGTTGCCAGGCAGGCGCAGCCGTTATGCGCCTCCAGGACCTGGTACCCTGCTTGTGTCAGGAGTTCCGAGACGTAGCTGCGGATCGATGCGCTGTCGTCCACGACCAGTATGGTCTGCTGTCTTTGGTTAGTGCTCGCTGTCATGGCGGTCGGATCCCGAAATGCGTGTTTCTGTCGACGGCGCTTGGCGCCGTTCAGTAGTTCAGTAGTTCAGTAGGGCGTTTCGTGTAGTGTCGCGGCCTTGAGTGCAATGTGGTGACAAAGCCTTCGTAGAGAGCGCGCTCGGAAAGTATTCCGCGAACCACCTCCAGAACGTTTAAGACTGGAGAATCCTTGGCGACTAAGACCTTGATGAACGAGGTTCTTACAAGTATCGAGGAAGACCAACTTCAACGAGAGTGTCACTGGTCAAGGTGCGTCCCCACGCGTAGTTTTTTTGACAGCAGTCAGGGATTCAAACTCCTCAGCAAGTTGCTGCAGCGTCCTTGGCCGTGACCGGATCATTGCTTTTGCCAAGTCCTGCCATCTCAGCGGCCAGAGCTGCAAGCTGGTCTCCTCCCAGCATGGCACTTGCCACTTTAAGTGCAGGCGCCTGCGGATATATGCCAGGTGCGTCTCCCTCAGCCAGGCTGGCCTTAATTGCCATAACGTGCTGAGGGGGCCTTTCCCTTGGACAACAGCACGAAATCTTTGGCCAACGCCTCATTACCAAGGAGTCGCTTGAGAAAACCGGCTTCATCAAAGACCGGGGAGCTTTCAGTCGCACACCCCAGCCATTTGTCCAGGACCGCAGCTAGAGAGCCGATGCGTAGGGGCTTTGCAAGGTAGCCGCTCATACCGGCGGCGAGACATTTTTCGCGATCGCCTGCTAATGCTTTGGCTGTCAGGGCAATCACCGTCACGGCATGATTGCGCACTTTCGAAGCAGGATCACGGATTATGGCAGTGGCCTCCAAGCCCCCCATCTCGGGCATCATCCAGTCCATCAGCACGAGGGCATAGTCTTTTTCCGTGAGTGCCTGCAGCGCTTCAAGACCATTAGCAACAACATCGACAGAGTATCCGAGTTTTGTCAAATAAGCCTCGGCAACCAGTTGGTTGATGCAGTCATCTTCGGCCAGCAGTAAACGGTGATGACTCTTCGCAGTTGCGCATCTATTCACGATGTCCCACCTCATTTTTGTAACGGTTCGAAACTTTCAATGACCCGTTTCATCTCGCAGATCAAATCGTTTACCCTGAATGGCTTCGACAGGTAGCCGTCGAATCCTTCTTTCAAAAATCGCTCCTTGTCATCGCGCAGGGCGAAGGCAGTCAGGGCAATTACCGGCTGGTGTAGGGAAGAACCCTCTTCCTTTCCGCGGATCTCATGCAGTGCCTCCCTGCCGTTTAAGACGGGCATCTGGATATCCATCAAAACGAGATCAAACGTCCCCTTTTTAAGCGCGACCAGGCAATCCTTGCCATTCAGCGCCAAAACAACATCGTGCCCCAGTTTCCTGAGCATCGTTGTTCCAAATTTGATGTTGACCTCATTGTCCTCGACAAACAGTATCCGCAGCGCCGCTCCATCCCAGGTAAGCGCTGATTCCACTTTGGAGTCGTCCTCCATGACATCGGCCCGAGCATCTAAGAAGGGAAGGATAACCGTAAAACAACTACCGCCCCCTGCCTCGCTTTCGACGGAAATGCTCCCATTCATGAGTTCAGCCAGCCGGCGGCTGATGCTCAAGCCAAGGCCGGTGCCGCCGAACTTGCGGTTTATGGAACTGTCCTCCTGAACAAACGGCTGGAAGATCCTGTCAAGGGCCTCGGCAGAGATCCCGACGCCGGTGTCGCGCACGGAGATCTGCAGACGCTGGCAGCGATCGGACCGGTCCAGGAACTGCGCCGAGATGGTGATACCCCCCTTTGCCGTGAACTTGATCGCGTTCCCCAAAAGGTTGAGGATAATCTGCTTGACCCGCAAAGAGTCTCCCACCAGTATAACAGGGACCTCCCTAGCCACATCCACATTCAGAGAAAGCCCCTTTCCATGAATGACCGACTTTTGGGTCCTGACGACACTGTCGATGCAATGACGCAGGTTGAATTCGGCTAATTCGATCTTGACCTTATCGGCTTCTATCTTGGAGAGGTCAAGGATGCTATTGATTAGGTCCAGAAGGTTGTTTCCGGATTCACTGAGGGCCTCCACATACGAACTCTGTTCTTCTGTCAG
>DATCHY010000473.1:0-5400 GCA_036508065.1 Geomonas sp.
TTCCTCTCGAAGAGCCCTTCGGCGAGGCAGATCCTCTGGATGATCCAGTAGGCGCCCTTGCCCCCAAGGACCGCCAGTACCCGGTGGATCCCCTTCTTTTCCCCGCACTCCCTGCTCACCAGGAAGTCGAGCAGCGCCTCCGCCGCGCCGTCGGCCAGATGTTCGAGGGTGAAAAGCGCGTACTCCCTCTGAGGCAGGGGCCTCTGCGCCTCCTGGTGCTGCCGCAGGAGCTCCTCCAGGATCGGCAGGATGGCGACCTCCCCGGGATCGTCCTTGAGCCGGTCCGAAAGCTCGCGACCGAGCTCCTGGTAGCGCCGGTCCCCTTTCTCCTGCGCCATCAGACGCAGCAGCTCGGCTGCGCAGCGCTCCCCGTCCTGGCTCGCCTCGGCCGTAAGCTCGATGGCGTCGAAGGAGTCAAAGCCGTCCTCGCCGCTCCCATCTTTCCCTGCGGCGCTGCCGCGTTTGGCCCAGATGGTGTCGAGATCCTTCTCGTTGATCCAGATGGTCCTGGCGCCGCGCCCTTCCAGCTCGCTGGCGAGGCCGCCGGAGGCGACCGCCCTCTGCGGGTCGGAGTTGAGCAGCTGGACGAAAGTCTCGAGATCGCCCAGGAGCAGGTCCTGCATGAAGGTGATGCTGGCTATCCGGCGGATGAAGCATTCGTGTGCCAGCTGGAGCACCATGGGAGCCCCCTCCAGCACGCCGCCGTCCAGGACGAACCCCTGCCGGCTCACGGTGAGGGCCAGCTCCCGTTCCGGCAGGAGCCCCCGGAGCAGCTCCCAGGCGCGCTGCAGGGTCTCGCTGCGGTAGGGGTGCCCCTCGGGGTAGAACCCCGCCCCCTTCACCGCCTTGTACAGCTCGACGAGCCCCTGCGCCAGGAGGACCCCCGCCGCAGGGGCCGGTGCCGATGCGATATGAAGCAGCTTCTTTTGTTGAGCGGTCAAAGCCCCTCCCCGAATGCCTGATCGATGCGCCAGCCGAGTCTATCTTAGGAGGCGAAAGCTTGTCAAACTAATAGCCCCGAAGCCCCGCCAGAGTTGACAGCACGCCGCAAAGGGAATAGTATCCGATGCAGGTCATCTGCCGCTATTTCGCGGAGTAGCCCGGGGGATTATGGCAAGGGTAAAGGTGAAAACGGGCTACGTCTGCTCGGACTGCGGGGCGGTCTACCCGAAGTGGCAGGGGCACTGCACCGCCTGCGACGCCTGGAACACGGTGCAGGAGGTCCGGCTCGAGCGCCCCGGGCGGCGCGAGGGGTTCGCCGGAGCCAGTTCCGCGGTTACGCTGCTTGGCGCCGTCGAGTGCACCGAGCAGGCGCGCTTTTCCAGCGGCAGCGAGGAGTTCGACC
Source organism: Geomonas sp. (assembly GCA_036508065.1). GTDB lineage: Bacteria > Desulfobacterota > Desulfuromonadia > Geobacterales > Geobacteraceae > Geomonas. Next base: position 1,346 of record DATCHY010000473.1, read on the forward strand.
GGGTGCTTGGGGGAGGCTTCGTCCCCGGCTCGGTCATCCTGATCGGGGGGGATCCGGGCGCGGGAAAGAGCACCATCCTGCTGCAGACCATGTGCCACGCCGCCAAGTCGCGGGAGGTGCTCTACGTCTCCGGCGAGGAGTCGCTGCAGCAGATCGCCGGCCGGGCCCGGAGGCTGCAGCTGCCGACCGACCGGGTCAAGATGCTGGCCGAGAGCTCGGTGGAGCGGGTGCTGGACGCGGCCGGCGCCGAGCGCCCAGAGGTGATCGTCATCGATTCCATCCAGGTGATGCACGTGGCGGGCGTGGAGTCGGCGCCCGGCGGCGTTTCCCAGGTGCGCGAGAGCGCCGCCACCCTTACCAGCTTCGCCAAGACCTCCGGGGTGGTCCTGATCCTGGTCGGCCACGTCACCAAGGACCAGTCGCTGGCCGGGCCGATGACGCTCTCCCACATGGTGGACACCCAGGTCATGCTGAGCTCCACCGAGGACGCCCGCTACCGGCTGATGCGCACCACCAAGAACCGCTTCGGCCCGGTCAACGAGCTCGGCGTCTTCGCCATGACGGAGCGGGGGCTGCGCGAGGTGAAGAACCCCTCGGCGATCTTTCTCTCGCGCACCGACACAGCCGCCCCCGGGAGCCTGATCAGCGTGCTCTGGGAGGGGACCCGCCCGCTTCTGGTGGAGATCCAGTCTCTGGTGGTCGATGCCCAGTACGGCACCCCGCGCCGGCTCGGCATCGGGCTGGACCAGAACAGGATCGCCATGATCCTCGCCGTCCTCACCAAGCACGGCGGGCTGGTGCTCTCCGACCAGGACGTCTTCGTGAACGTGGTGGGCGGCATCCGGGTGCTGGAGACCAGCGCCGACCTGGCCGTGGCGCTCGCCATCGTGTCGAGCCTGCGCAACGCGGTGCTGCCGCAGGATCTCATGGTGTTCGGGGAGGTGGGCCTCTCCGGCGAGATCCGCCCCGTTTCCAACGGGGAGGCGCGGCTCAAGGAGGGAGTGAAGCACGGCTTCACCCGGGCCATCGTCCCGAAGGGGAACGCGCCGAAGCGCGGGATCGCCGGCATGGAGATCGTCGGCGTCGCCGACCTGAGCCAGGCGCTGGACGCCATCTGAGCCGCGCCGCGGTTGCCGGTCGAGGGGTGCGGCGGCTCCCCGGTTCAATCGTGCCGAGGGCGCATTCGCGGCTGACGCGATATTTTACTTTACTAATGCGGAAAAATCCTCTTTAATAACGAATTGATTCGAAAAGGATAGGTGTCATGAATACGGAAAAGCTCGAGTATTTCAGAGGTATCCTGCAGGAAGAGAAACGTTCCCTCCTCGAAGAGGCCGGCAAGACCGTCTCCGAGATGACGTCCGACACCACCAACTTCCCCGATCCGACGGACCGCGCCACCCAGGAGTCGGACCGCAGCTTCGAACTGAGGATCAGGGACCGGGAGCGCAGGCTCATCAACAAGATCCAGGAGGCCCTGGGCCGCATCGATGCCGGGACCTTCGGCACCTGCGACGTGTGCGAGGAGGAGATCAGCGAGGCGCGCCTGAAGGCCCGGCCGGTGACCACACTCTGCATAGACTGCAAGATGGAGCAGGAAAAGAAGGAACGACTGCGCTAACCCGCTAACCCCGCAAACCAGTATATCCTTCGGAGTACCCATGGCGGCCCGGAACGGACAAAACCTCCTGGAGGAAGCGTTGCGGATTGCCCAGGCATCCTCCCGCTCCCATCCGGCCCGGCTCAGCTGCCTGCTCCGCCTGGCGGCCAAGGCCCACGGCCTCTCCTCGGCCGCGATCTTCCTTCCCGACGCCAATCTTGACGCCCTCACCCAACGCTTCAGCACCACAGGACCGCCCTCCAGCAGTTGCCTGATCCCTTTCGGGGAGGGGTGCGCCGGACGCGCCGCGCTGACCCGCGCGCAGAGCGCCGCCACCTTCGAGCGCCTGCACGGCGGCGAGCCGATCGCCCCGGGCGAGCAGGAGTTCCTGGCGCTTCCGGTTCTGGACGGCAAGCGTCTGGTCGCGGTCCTCTCCCTCGGCAGCGCGCAGGGCCCGGTTACGCCCGAAGCCTCCCGAAGCTTGAAGCGCCTGCTGCGCGTTTTCGGCCTGGTCGTGGCAGGGCTGGTCGCGGCGGAGCGCGCCGAACGGAGCCGGCGCGACCTGTCGCTCATCACCTCGCTTGGCAGGCTTTTCAACACACCGCAGGCGCCTGGCGCACTGCTGCCGCGGCTTCTCAGGCTCTGCACCGGAACCGGCCTGGCGCGCTGCGCCATGGTCCGGGTCACCGAAGGGGCGGCCGGCAAGCCGCGCCTCTTCAAGAGCTGCCGCAGCGAGGCCCGGGCCGAGCTCCCCGGGCTGCTCCGCGTGGAGCAGCTACTTTCGGAGCGAGCCCTGGCGGGCGCGGGCACCTGCAGCGAGCCTGCCGCGACGGATACTTCCTGTCACGCCATCTGCACCCCGCTTGACCGCAGCGGCAGGTCCCTGGGGACCCTCACCCTTTTCGGCGGCCCGGAACTGCTGGAAACCCAGGAGAGCGAGCTCGCCGAGACCCTGGCCCGCCTGCTCTCCGGCGCCCTGGCCGAGGCGATCAGCTCGGAGCGCATCCACAGCTTCGCCACGGGAAACAACAAGAAGCTGAAGGAGCTTTCGCTTTTGTACCGGATGAGCAACACCATGCTCTCCACCATCAAGCTGAACAAGCTGATCCACCTCACCCTCACCGCGCTTACCTCGGGCCCCACCCCGTTTTTCGACCGCGCCATGCTCTTTCTCGCCAACGAGCGCTCCGGCGTTCTTTTGGGGATGCTCGGTGTCACCAGCGAGACCGCCCCTCCCCTCTCGACGCCGCAGGGCGGCGCGGACGACATCCTCTCCAGCCGCTGGGATATCTCCGAGGAGGACATGGCCGCACAGCGGGACTCCGAATTCAGCAGGCAGGTGCAGGGAAAGCGGCTGGAGCTGGACGCCGGCCTGAACGTCGCCTCCCAGGCGGTGCTCGAGAAGAGGCTGATCTACGTTCCTGACCAGCTCGACCCCGGCGCAGACGATCAGCATCCCTGGCGCGGCACCGCGTTTGCGGCCTCTCCGCTGATAGCCCATGGGCAGGCGGTAGGAGCGGTCCTGGTGGACAACGCACTGACCCGGACTCCGATCACACAGGAAGACCTCCGCTTCCTCCAGCTCTTCACCAACCAGGCCGGCATGGCCATCGAGAACTCCATCCTCTACAACAAGATCGAGGACGCCAACCGGCAGCTGAGCGAGGCGCAGGAAAACCTGCTCCAGAAGGAGCGCCTGGCCGCCATCGGCGAAATGGCAGCCGGGATCGCCCACGAGTTGAAGGGGCCGCTCGTTTCCATCGGCGGATTTGCCGGACGGCTCACCAGGAAGCTCCCCCAGGATACCAACGAGTGGGGGCATGCCGACCTGATCGTGCGCGAAGTGCTCCGGCTCGAGTCGATCCTTTCCGAGATCCTGCTTTTTTCCAAGAAGGCCACCATCTGTTACACGCGCTGCAACATCGCCGTCATCGTCAAGGAATCGCTGGCGGTGGTCGCCCCGCCGCTCGAGGAGAAGCAGATCAGGGTCACCACCCGGTTTCCGCGCACAAAGCAGGTGCTCCTGGGAGACGGGCAGCAGCTGAAGCAGGTCTTCATCAACATCTTCCTGAATGCGCTCGATGCCATGGGGAGCGGCGGCAAGCTGATGGTCCAGGTCTCGACGACCGAATTGGACGGCAAGGAAGCGGTCTGCGTAAAAGTTTCCGACACCGGCGGCGGCATCCCGCTGGAGGCGCTGAACAGCATCTTCACGCCGTTCTACACCACCAAGGAGAGCGGCACCGGGCTGGGGTTACCCATAGCCAACCGGATCATCACCAATCACGGCGGCAAGATCCAGATCGTCAACACGCCCGGGCAGGGAGTCGAGTTCAAAGTGATCCTGCCGAAGCACTGGTGATTTTTAGCTTTGAAAATGGGCGTGTTTGCGGTATAAAGTATTTGCCTTAGGATTGCCTTAATCCGGGGTTGGAAAAGACATCATTGGGGATGT
>DATCHY010000474.1:0-2393 GCA_036508065.1 Geomonas sp.
CGGATGCAGGGTACGATTGGTTAGTGCCAGAATCGCCAGGTCTTGCAAGACGGCTCAGACCGGAAACTGGACAGTTCAACTACAAAAGGGCGTATCTCTATACGCCCTTTTTGTTTGCCGGGCTGGCCTGCCGCCGGTGCCAACCCGGCTTCCCCCCCAACTAAAGGAGGCATCCGCATGATGCACCTGAGTCTGCTCTTCCTCGCCTGCCTCTTCCTGTTGCCTGTGCCGAGCCTTGCGGCGGATGACGGCTATGGCTACCCGATCCAGGGAGCCTACGAAGCCACCATTCTCGGGACTCCGGCGAGTCTCATGCCCCAGTTCCCGGCAACGATGCGCACCCGGCAACTCGTGCTTGACGTCATCCCGGACCGTCAGCAACCGCCGGCCTTCTATTACAACGTGGGACTGCGCTGCACCTTCGCCTACCAGAAGCAGAAGGCGCCGCTAGTCTTTCTGATCCCAGGCGCCGGCTCCAGCGACCGGGCACCCAAGCTCTTGTCCATGATGAAGTCTCTCTACCAGGCCGGCTTCCACGTCATCGCCCTGCCGTCGCCCACCAATGCCAATTTCATCATCTCCGCCTCCCAAAGCGGCATCCCCGGCGATCTGACCGACGACGCGGTTGACCTGTACCGGGTGATGGAGACAGCCTGGAAGCAGGTGCAGGATGACATCGAGGTGTCCTCCTTTGCCCTTGGCGGCTACAGCCTGGGAGCGAGCGAGGCCGCCTTCGTGGCCAAACTGGACGAGGAGCGCCGGGTCTTCAACTTCCGCAAGGTGCTCATGATCAACCCCCCGTCAAGTCTCTACAACTCGGTGACCAGGATCGAGGATCTGCTGAAACAGATCCCCGGAGGGCCCAAGAAGCAGGGCGTATTTTTCAACAGGATGCTGTCCAAATTCAGCGAGTTCTACCGCTATGGCAATTTCGTCGCCATAAACGATGAGTTTCTTTACTCGATCTACACGGAGGGTCTTTTCAGCCGCGAGGAAACCGCCGGACTGATCGGCCTCACCTACCGCATCAACCTGGCCGGCATGATCTTCGCCTCCGACGTGATGACCAACAGCGGCTACGTGGTGCCCAAGAACCGGGTGCTGAAGCCCACCGATTCCCTTTACGACTATTTCCTGGTCTCTACCCACTTGAGCTTCTTCGACTATCTCAACGAGTACTTCTATCCCTACTTCGAGAAGCGGCGGCCCGGTCTCACCAAAGAGGCCTTCCTCCATTCCCTTAGCCTCAGCAGCATCGAGGGGTACCTCGGTACCTCGGCCAAGTTCGGCGTGATGCTCAACGAGAACGATTTTATCCTGACCAAGGCGGAGCTCGACTATCTGCGGCAGCTCTTCGGCGCACGTGCCAAGGTTTACCCGCGCGGCGGACACCTCGGGAACCTGGAGTACAAAGATAACCTGGCCTACATGGTCGCTTTCTTCCAATGACAAGGAGGGCGCCACGATGACTGTGACCCGTTGCCGAGCCTGCCGGACCATCCCCGCCCTGATGCTGATGCTGACCCTTGCCGGGTGCGCCTCGACCCGGGCGAACACGAAGGCCGAGGTGCCGCCGAGGCACACGATCAGCGAATTCAGGGACCAGCCCTTCGCCCAGGTCGCCGACCCCTGGGAGAAGTTCAACCGGAGCATGTACCGGTTCAACTACTACTTCGACAGATACTTTTTCCTCCCGGTGGTGAGCGGCTACGAGTTCGTCACCCCCGTCTTCGTCCAGGAGCGCATCTCCGGATTCTACAACAACCTGGGGGAGATCCGAAATCTCACCAACAGCGTGTTCCAGCTGAAGGGGACCGAGTCCGCGACGACCCTCGGCCGTTTCGTGACCAACAGTACCTTGGGTCTGGGCGGCATGTTCGATCCGGCCACCACGTTCGGCCTGAAGAGGCATGATGAGGATTTCGGCAAGACGCTCGGTTACTGGGGGGCAGACTCCGGGCCTTACCTGGTGCTGCCGATCTTCGGCCCCTCGTCCCTGCGCGACACCGGAGGTCTCGCCGTGGACAGCGCCATCACGTACGGGATCTACACCGCGGTCGATCCTTTTGCAAAATCAGACTACGACTTCGCCATCTGGACCGGGGTGACCACCCTGAATTTCATCGATGCCCGGCATCAGCAGAGCTTTCGCTACTATGAGAGCGGCTATCCCTTCGAGTACTACATGGTCCGCTTCTTCTACCACGAAAAGCGCGAACTAGAGTCCGGCAAGGCGCCTCTTCCCGCTGAAAAATGATAGGAAATGGGAATTTTGGAAATAACCTTTCGCCAGACACATTGCATACCGGGTAGAGACGCATTGCATGCGTCTCAGTCTTTTCAAACCCTGGCGGCATCAATACATCCCGAGACGCATGCAATGCGTCTCTACA
>DATCHY010000475.1:0-7798 GCA_036508065.1 Geomonas sp.
AGGCGAGCGCGGAGGAGCGGGAGACGCGCGGGTTCATCTCTATGACGATGAGCCGGCCGTTTTTCGGGTTGATCCCGAACTGGATGTTGGAGCCGCCGGTGTCCACCCCGATCTCCCGGATGATCTTCAGGGAGGCGTCGCGCAGGATCTGGTATTCCTTGTCCGTGAGCGTCTGGACCGGGGCGACCGTGATGGAGTCGCCGGTATGGACCCCCATGGCGTCGAAGTTCTCGATGGAGCAGATGATCACCACGTTGTCCGCGGTGTCACGCATCACCTCCAGTTCGTACTCCTTCCAGCCGATGAGCGACTCCTCCACCAGGATCTCGTCGGTAGGCGACGCCTCGATCCCCGCCATCGACATGCGCTCGTACTCCTCCATGTTGTAGGCGATGCCGCCGCCGGTCCCCCCCAGGGTGTAGGAGGGGCGGATGATGGCGGGAAAGCCGACGATCTTGATGACGGTCATCGCCTCGGTGTAGTTGTGGGCCAGTCCCGATCTGGGGACCGCGAGGTCGATGCGCTGCATCGCCTCCTTGAACAGGGTCCGGTCCTCGGCCATCTTGATGGCGGGGAGCTTGGCGCCGATCAGTTCCACCCCGAACTTCTTCAGGGTGCCGTTCTCGGCGACGGCGACCGCGGTGTTCAGTGCCGTCTGCCCGCCCAGAGTCGGCAGCACCGCGTCGGGGCGCTCCTTCTCGATGATGGCGGCGAGGATCTCCGGGGTGACCGGCTCGATGTAGGTGAAGTCGGCAAAGTCGGGATCCGTCATGATGGTTGCCGGGTTGGAGTTCAGAAGCACCACCTGGTACCCCTCTTCCTTGAGCGCCTTGCAGGCCTGGGTGCCCGAGTAGTCGAACTCGCAGGCCTGTCCGATGACGATCGGCCCCGCGCCGATGATGAGGATCTTGTTGATGTCAGTACGTTTAGGCATTGAAACTATCTCCTTCTGTAGGGCGGTGATCCGCCTCTTAAATGGTCAGCATGTACAACCAAAACCAGGAACTTCTTCGCCACAAAAAGGCACAAAATGCACAAAAAAGGCTAACTGACTGAATCAATATCTAAATCAAAGGCTTCACTACAGAGGACTCAGAGGAGCACCTGAGGACACAGAGGAAAATCAAATTCTTAGATTCTAGGTTTTAAACCAAGTCCTTGTTTCTGCCTTGCCTCATGTCTTTGCCTTTCCTCTGTGATCCTCCGTTTTACCTCTGTGTCCTCTGTGGTCGGGCTCTTGTATTTGATTATTTTTGCGTTCTTTGTGCATTTTTGTGGCCAGATGCTTTAGGTCTCGCTCGGCTCGTCCTGCACCCAGCCGTTTCCCAGCCCGCACTCCTCCAGGGCTTCGACCGCCTCGCCGTACTCCTCTCGCGTCACCCTTCTCTCGATCCCCGGTGTCTCCGGGGCCAGGTGCGCCGGGAAGTACTGGCTCATCAGCGCAATATGGGTCTCCTCGCCGAACTCTCCCGCAATGAAGGCGAGCGTTTCGACACTCCCCGCCCTACCCTGCGGCAGGACCAGGTGCCTGACGATCACCCCTCGAAGCGCGACCCCCTCCGCGTCGCACTCCAGATGCCCCGTCTGGCGGAGCATCTCGGCAACGGCAAGGCGGTTCAGCGCGGGATATCCCGGCGCCGCGGAGAGCGCCTGCGCCTCGTGCTCCGAGGCGTACTTCATGTCCGGCAGGTAGATATCGACCACCCCGTCCAGAAGGCGCAGCGTGTCGAGCCGCTCGTAGCCGCTCGTGTTCCAGACGATCGGCAGGCTGAACCCCTTGCGGATCGCCAGATAGAGAGCGGCCAGGATCTGCGGCGTGAAGTGGCTGGGAGTGACGAAGTTTACGTTGTGGGCGCCCTTTTTCTGCAGCCCGAGCATCTTGGCGGCCAGAAGGCCGGCGGAAAGATCAGTGCCGTTTCTCAACTGGCTGATCGGGAAGTTCTGGCAGAACCGGCAGTTGAGCGTGCACCCGGAGAGAAAGATCGTGCCCGAGCCGCGGTTCCCCGAGATGGGCGGCTCCTCGCCGTGGTGGATGCTCGCCGATGCGATGCGCGGCGACCTGCCGCCGCCGCAGACTCCGGTCTCGCCCGCCAGGCGGTTAACGCCGCAGGCGTGCGGGCAGAGGTCGCAGGATGCCAGGCGGGCGTAGCCGGCCTTGATGCGCCGGATCAGCTCGCCGCTATGGTAAAGATCGATATAAGACATAGAGAATCAGGTCGAGGTTAAGGTTGAGGGGTAACTTCTTAGCCTTAACCTCAACCCTAACCTAGTTTTTCTCCTGTTCCATCAGCGCAACGAACCGGTCGAACAGGTAGTGCGAGTCGTGCGGACCGGGAGAAGCCTCGGGATGGTGCTGCACGGAGAAAATGGGGAGCTCCTTGTGGCGCAGACCCTCCACCGTCTGGTCGTTCAGGTTCTCATGCGCCAGCTCGCAGGCATGGGAGAGCGACACGATGTCGACGGAAAAGCCGTGGTTCTGGGCGGTGATCTCGACCTTGCGGGTGCCTATGTCCATGACAGGGAGGTTGGAGCCGTGGTTTCCGAACTTGAGCTTCATGGTGCGCCCGCCGAGCGCGAGCCCCAGTAGCTGGTGGCCCAGGCAGATGCCGAAGATCGGCTTCTTTCCCACGAACGCCTTGATGTTCTCGATGACCTCCTTCATCGGCTCCGGGTCGCCCGGGCCGTTGGAAAGGAAGATGCCGTCCGGCTCCAGGGCGAGCGCGGATTGCGCCGGGTAGGTGGCAGGCACCACGGTCACGTCGCAGCCGGCAGAGACCAGGCAGCGCAGGATGTTCAGCTTGATCCCGAAGTCGTAGGCGACGACCTTGTACTTGAGATCCTTCCGGTCTACCTGCGGGTAGCCGCTCTCGAGATCCCAGAGCCCCTCGGTCCAGTGGTAGGGGGCGGTGCAGCTGACGCCCGAGGCAAGGTCGAGTCCCGTCATGGAGGGGATGGCGCGCGCCTTGCGCACCAGGCTTTCCGGATCGAAGTCGACCGTGGAGATGATGCCGTTTTGCGCGCCCTTGTCCCGCAGGTGCCGGGTCAGCGCCCGTGTGTCGAGCCCCTGGATCCCGATGATGCCGTTTTCCTTGAGGTAGGCGTCCAGGCTCATGGTGGCCCGATAGTTGGAGTAGCAGTCCATGTACTCCCTGACGATGAACCCCGACAGGTAGAGCTGGCCGCTTTCCACGTCCTCCGGGTTGATCCCCGTGTTGCCGATCTGGGTGTAGGTCATGGTGACCATCTGCCCCTTGTAGGAGGGGTCAGTCAGCACCTCCTGGTACCCCGACATGGCGGTGTTGAAGACCACCTCGCCTGTTGTTTCGCCCGATGCGCCGAACGCCTTGCCGGTGAATATCCGGCCGTCCGCCAGAGCCAGTACTGCTTTCATGTATCTTCTCCCGAATCCGTTATTGCTATCGTCGCGCCCTTGGGACGCGACCTGAAAGTAGAGCTGTTAATCAGATCCCCTTGTGAACCACCTGCCCCTTGACGATGGTATAGGCGGCGGCGCCCTTCATCTGCCACCCCAGAAAGGGCGTGTTCTTCGATTTCGACTCGAGCTTCTCTGCGGTCACCAGCCACTCTTTGAGCGGATCGATGACCGTCACGTCGGCAACGGCACCCGGCTTCAGCGTGCCGCGCTCCAAACCCAGTATCTTCGCAGGGTTGCAAGACATCAGTGACACCAGTGCCTGAAGGTCCAGGCACCCCTCCTCCACCAGCTTGAGCGAGAGCGGGAGCGAGGTTTCCAGCCCCACGATGCCGTTCAGTGCGACGTTGAATTCCACGTCCTTCTCGTCGGGATGGTGCGGCGCGTGGTCGGTGGCGATGGCGTCGATGGTGCCGTCGGCAAGCCCCGCCTTCATGGCGGCGACGTCGGCGGCACTCCTAAGCGGCGGGTTCATCTTGGCGTTCGTGTCGTAGCCGAGCACCGCCTCGTCGGTCAGGGTGAAGTAGTGCGGTGCCGTCTCGCAGGTGACCTTGACCCCGCGCGCCTTGGCGTTGCGGATGATGCGCGCCGAGCCGGCCGTGGAGATGTGGGCGATATGCACCGGGGCGCCGACGAACTCGGCGAGGTAAACCTCGCGGGCGACGGCGACGTCCTCGGCAGCCCAGGGGATTCCCTTGAGACCGAGTTCGGTGGAGATAAAGCCCTCGTTCATGACCCCTTCGCCCACCAGCGAGAGTTCCTCGGAGTGGGAAATCACCATGATGCCGACCCCCTTGGCGTACTCGAGCGCGCGGCGCATCAGCTCGGCGCTCGCCACCGGTTTGCCGTCGTCGGAAACCGCGACGCACCCGGCCTCCTTGAGCTCGCCCATCTCGGCGAGGCTTTCGCCCTTGCTCCCCTTGGTGATGGCCCCCACCGGAAACACGTTGACCACCGCCTCGTTTCTCGCCTTGTTCAGGATATAGGAGGTGACCGCCTTGTTGTCGATCACCGGCTGCGTGTTCGGCATGCAGGCGACCGAGGTGAAGCCGCCGGCAGCGGCGGCACGGCTTCCGGTAGCGATGTCCTCCTTGTACTCGAGGCCGGGATCGCGCAGGTGCACGTGCATGTCGATCAGCCCGGGGGTGACGATGAGCCCGGCGGCGTCGATACTCTGCGTCCCGTCCGGTGCGCCAAGGCCGTGGCCGAGCTCCAGGACGACGCCGTCGGCGATCAGGATGTCCATGGTTTCGTCTATCCCCTGGGATGGGTCTATCAAGCGCCCGCCTTTTATCAACAGATTCATCTCAAAGCACCTCATGTTATAAGGTTAAGGTTGAGGTTAAGGTTGAGGTTAAGCAGCATCTCAGCCCTACCTGCAAACGGAAAGTTCAAGGGCAAGGTTCAAGCAACAGCTTAGGCCTTCCCTGCAAAGCGCTCAAGTTCAATCGCCGGCCCGCTCGCCTCGCGAGATCCCCTCGGCCACCGGTTCGCCGCCGCAGACGTGATAGAGCATCGACATCCTGATGGCGACGCCGTTTTCCACCTGCTTCAGTATGTACGACTGCGACCCGTCGGCGACTGCCGAGGAGAGCTCCACTCCGCGATTGATGGGACCGGGGTGCATCACAATGGCATCCTTCTTCGCCAGTGTTAACAGCTCCGGGCCGAGGCCGAAATAACGGGAGTACTCGCGCATGCTCGGCACCAGCGTCTTCCCCTGCCGCTCCAGCTGGATCCTCAGCATTATCACCACGTCCGCCTGGTCCACCGCCTCGCGCATGTCCTTGCAGACCGTGACGTTGCCCAGCCGCTCGATGCCGACCGGCATCATGGTCGGGGGCCCGGCCAGGAAAACCTGGCTCCCCATGGTGGAAAGGCCGTAGATGTCGGAGCGGGCGACCCTGCTGTGGGTGATGTCCCCGACGATTGCCACCTTCAGCCCCGCCAGCGTGCCGAACTTCTGCCGAATGGTGAGCAGGTCCAAAAGTCCCTGGGACGGGTGTTCATGGGCGCCGTCGCCGGCATTGATCACGGAGCAGGTGACCCTCTTCGCCAGGTACTCGAGCGCTCCGGAGACCGAGTGGCGCATGACGATGATGTCCGGCTTCATGGCGAGGATGTTCTGGGCGGTGTCCGAAAGGGTCTCCCCCTTGGTGACAGAGCTCGTGGACGCGGTGATGTTCACCGTGTCGGCGGAGAGCCTCTTGGCTGCGATCTCGAAGGAGGTACGGGTCCTGGTGGAGGCCTCGTAGAAGAGGTTCACCACAGTCTTGCCGCGCAGGGTCGGCACCTTCTTGATGTCGCGGCGGTTGATCTCGTTGAGGCTGTCCGCAGTATTGAGGAGCAGTTCGATCTCCCCCCTGGTCAGATCCTTAAGGGCGATGATGTCTTTGTGCCTGAACCCCATGAATACCCCCTGAATAAAAGTTGCGCGTTGCGCCGTTAGAAAATGACATGTGCTGGCAAGACCCTATTTGAACCGTCCTCTTTTCAGGTCCCTCACCCGCCCATCCCCACCCCGGCCCTCCCCTTGAAGGGGAGGGAGGTTCACGGCCTTCGAGAAAGCCATTACTTTTGCAGAATCACCTCGGTCGGGCGGTTCTCGGCGTCAAAGGCGACCATGATGTTCTCGCTCCTGCTGGTCGGCACGTTGCGGCCGACGAAATCGGCGCGGATCGGGAGATCGCGGTGACCGCGGTCCACGAGGACCGCAAGCTGTATGCAGGAGGGTCGTCCCTGGTCTATGATGGCGTCCATGGCCGCCCGGATGGTCCTACCGGTGAAGAGCACATCGTCCACCAGCACGACCTTTTTCCCCTCGATGGAAAAAGGGAACTCGGTCTTTCCGACCGGCAGGTGCTCGGAATGCCCCTTGATGTCGTCGCGGTACATGGTGATGTCGACGGCACCGACAGGCACCTCGAGCCCTTCGATCTCGGAGAGGCGCGCCGCGAGTTCGTGGGCGAGATGCACGCCGCCGGTCCTGATGCCGACCAGCACCAGTCCCTCAACACCCTTGTTCTTTTCCAGGACCTCGTGGGCGATCCTTGTGAGCGCCCTTTTAACCCCGGTGCCGTCCAGAATTACGGTATTTTCTGCCATATCGATCTCCTTTGTCGGCACAGGCGCCGATGCTAAGCATTTTGACAAAAACCATAGAAGGTGCCGTGCAACAAAAAAAGCCTCTCCGCATAAAAGGCGAAAAGGCTCTCAGAAAGTTAGATCAAGAGTACTTTATGCTTCACCTTTGCTAACCTCACGGGGCTAAATTAAAAGGTCGGATAATTTTCGTAAAGTTAACACCGCGAACTGCGAGAGTCAAGGCCAAACTGGAGGGAACAGGCCGAGATTGAGATTAAGATTAAGCAATCAGAAATCGGCCATTTAGACTCGGTCAGCTCTACGCGGATCACGAAAGGCGGTCCCCTTTAATGGCTGTGGGGCTGGAATGCAAAGTTGGGGTTCACGATACAACCGTAAACCCCAACCTGCACCTTAACCTTAACCTGCGACTCCGCTACCTTGGCATCTGGCACTACATGTTCCCGTAGGGTCTCGACTGCGAGTAGCACAGCTATATAAAGGCAGTATGTGTTGCCTTCTTGCCATATGTCCAACAAAATGCTATATACATGAATCGTTTCCGAAACTTTAAAACAAGGCTTTTTGCAGAGGCTGGCGGATTTACAAAGCGCCGCTAATCAGGTAATGCAGATGGTTACAGAGGAAGAACAGGCATGTTAACAGGAAAACAGAAGAGATTTCTCCGCGGGCTCGGGCACGCATTGAAACCGGTCATTACCGTTGGCAAGGGCGATGTCAGCGAGTCGCTGATCAAGGAGACCGGTGAGGCGCTGGCCAGCCATGAGCTGATCAAGGTCAAGATACTGGAAAGCTGCATGATGGACCGTCACCAGGTAGGCGATGAGCTCAGTGCGGGGTGCGGTGCGGATCTGGCACAGGTGCTCGGCAGGACGCTGCTTCTTTACCGGGCGGCGAAAGAGCCGCGGCTGGAGCTGCCGAAAGACAAGAAAGAGAAAGAGAAGAAGCAAAAGAAGTAACGTGGAAGGCAGAAGTAAGCAGGAAAAGTGTTTAAGTAACAGTAAAGGCGGGGTAGCTGCCCCGCCTTTACTCAATTCAAGCGCGTGAATCGGTTCGCGACAGATAGGCCAGGCGCCTCAGATGCATGCAAACCGCCTCCACAAGTTAGTGCCGAGGATGATCTGGTAGAGACGCATGGCATGCGTCTCAGCTCTGTTACACCTACTCACACCATTCCAGACAGGGGTAAGCGGTTATCTGCGGCTGCAGAGGGACTGCGGCCAGGTGCGCTAATCGAGACGCATGCAATGCGTCTCTACA
>DATCHY010000476.1:0-7740 GCA_036508065.1 Geomonas sp.
CCTTTCCATTGCCAGTCAGATCCTATATCCTCCCTACCCCGAATTTCTCAGCGGATGTCGCCTCCCTTTGCCCCCGCCGACACATTGCCTGGCAGCGCGTCGATAAAGAATTTGACCAACCTCTTGCGGTAGGGCGAACCAGCATCGACAAACGCCTCCGTGTGCCCTCCCGTGATGGACCAGAATTCCTTCGGTTGCCGGGCCTTATCGTAAAGCCGCTTGCCCTGGTCAAGAGGGATGATGGGATCCCTGGTCCCATAGACCAGCAGCAACGGCACCGGAGAGATACGGGCGACCACGTTTTCCGGGCTGTAGTCGTCGCCAATGAGAAGATAGGAGAGCGGCCATTTGAGCAGAGACAACACCGGTATCTGGCCGATCTTCTCCCTGACGATGCCCCGGTATGAGGAGAAGGCGGACTCGACAGCTACCGCCCGAATCCCTGCGAACCGGTTGGCGCCGACGGCAGTGATCGCATTGGCCCCGCCGAGGCTCTGGCCGAATACCAGAAGACGGCCGGGATCGAGGTCCTTTCGAGCGGCAATACAGCTGAGGGCAGCAACTGAATCTTCGTAGACCCCTCGCCGGTCGGGCTTGCCCGCCGACCTCCCGTAGCCGCGGTAATCGAAGACGAACAGATTGAACCCCTCGGCGGGGAGCCAGGAAACAAAATTTAAATGGGAGCTCATGTTCTGGGCATTGCCGTGGAAATGGATCACCGTCCCCCGGGGAGCGCCAACCGCGGGGATGAACCAGCCGGAGAGCCTGGTCCCGTCCTTGCTGGCGAAGCTCACCTCCTCATAGGGAAGACCGAACTGGTCCGGCGTGCCATAGGAGATACGGTCTGGATAATAAAAAAGCCGTGCCACGCATCCCATATCACTCACCGTAAGAACCATCAGTATGACGACGACCAGTACGAACTTCAGCATCGTCCTCTCCTCGGCAGAGCCGCACGGCTCCCAGGAAAACTCCAATGACATTCGGGCCGGGCTTGACCGATGGCACGGGCCGAAGGCGTTGTCGTCACGCCTCGGCGGCCGCCGTTTCCCGCCGCGCCATTAACGGCAGCACATGTGCCACTTTTGTCACAATTAATTTCAAGTTTGCCGGCGCAGTTCCGATAAGCTTAAAAGCCAGCCGATTCGCGGCTACCGTGCGCAATGGTGCGTTCGCTAGCTGACTGGCACTCTTTGCAAGGGAGATCCGCATGAACCAGATCTGGAACTACTATCTCAATTTCACCATCAGATTCCGGCTCAGCATGCTGTGTGTCTGCTACAGCCTTTGTCTCATCGCGGGGGCGATGGCGGCACAGTCCGGCTCGCCCCTGGTACGGTACGGCTCGATACCGCTTTTCATCGTCATGGGCGGGCTTTTCGGTTGGGCCAACATCTGGTCCATCAGGAATCCCCTGGTGCGGGCGGTCGGCTACCTGGAGACCATGGCGCAGGGGGACCTGACCCAGCACATCACGGTGAACCGCAACAACGAGATAAGCAAGATGCTGGTCGCCATGAAAAAGCTGCAGGGCTCCATGCGCGACATCATAGCCGGCATCCAGACAACGGCGGACGAGCTGACCAGCGCCTCCGGAGACCTGAGCTCGAGCTCCAGCAAGATCGCCCAGGGGACCGAGCACGCCTCCACCCAGTCGGATTCGGTCTCCAACGCCGTCGGCGAGATGGCAGCGGTCAGCAACGACATAGCTCTGAGCTGCCAGAAGATGGCCGACCGGGCCGGCAGCACCGACAGCGCCACCCGCAAGGGCGAGGAAACCATCACCCACATGACCGCCATGATGGCGGAGATCGAGCGGATGGTGGTCGGCACCATGGACGAGGTAAAGGCGCTGGGGACCAACTCGGAGCGGATCGGCGACATCGTGGTTGCCATCGAGGACATCGCGGACCAGACCAACCTGCTGGCACTGAACGCAGCCATCGAGGCCGCCCGCGCAGGGGACCAGGGACGAGGCTTCGCGGTCGTGGCCGACGAGGTGAGAAGGCTTGCCGAGCGGACCACCTCCTCCACCCGGGAGATCCAGTCCATCATCGGCTCCCTGCAGGGGGACGTAAGGAACGTGGTCGGCTCCATGGAGCGCAGCGCGAACAGCGTCCGGATCGGCACGGAGGACGCCCAGCACTCGAGCCGCGCCATCGGCTCCATCAAGGAGCAGATCGCCCCGCTGCTGGAATACGTGTCGCAGGTGGCGACCGCTGCCGAGGAACAGTCGGCCACCAGCGCCAACATCACGGAGAGCATGCGCCAGATCACCGGGGTGGTCCACGATGCCGCCGCGGGTGCTCACGATTCCGAGCGCGCCGCAGCGGAACTGGCCCGCTCGGCGCTGGCGCTTAAGAACGTGGTGAACCGCTTCAGGCTGGTGGCCTAGCCGGGATAGCCCGGCAGGCCGAAAAGCGGAGCTTCAGATGTGGAACTTTCTGGCGAGGTCGTTGTCGATCACGTAGACGCAGACCTCCTTGGCGCACTGCTTGGTGTACTTGAATTTTTCCGAACTCAGGTTGTTGATCAGGAAGGTGACGTCGTCCCTGATCCGCTTGTCGTAGGTTTTGAAGGCGTCGGTGTCGTAGTCCTTGATGGCCCTGCGGAAGTTGGCGTTCTCCAGGAACGGCTCCAGCACCTTCTCCTTCAGGTTGAAGACGTAGCGGTCGTGCAGCGTCTGGAAAAGCTGGGTCTCCTGGGGCCTCTTCCCCTCCACCAGGATCTCCTGGGTGAGCGCCTGGCCGGTGTATTCCCGCTGGGTCTCCTGACGGAAGGCAAGCCGTGCATCGAAGTCGGCCTTGCCGCCCAGAAGCCGCTGCTCGATCCCCGCCAGGAACTCCGCGGTGATCTCCAGCCTCTCTCCGGTATAGCGGCAGATCTCGACCGCCCCCGGCTCGAAGTTCACCGCGAACATGTAGTGCAGGATATCCCGCTCGATCTGCCCCTCGTTGTAATAGTACAGCGCCTCCTTCACCTCCTGGAGCACCACGTAGTCGTAGTTGTGCACCAGCGACTCCATGAACCCCTCCGGTATCGACTCCTTAAGTTCCTTGTGCCAGCGGATGAAGAAGGTGGAGAGGTGCGACATGGTAATCATCTTGTCCTTCCTGGCGTAGGCGGCGTAGAAGTCGGAAAAGATCTTGATCGACTCCCTGCCGGAGAACCCGTGGTCCCCCTCGTGCTCGCTCTCGGCGATGATCTTCTTCCTCCTCTTGGCGGTGAGCCTCTTTCTGTCCTCCTCGGAGAGCCAGTCGGGGATGTGCCCGGTATAGATCTCCATCTTCAGGATCTGCAGGTGCTCGTCGCAGTAGAGCCGGTACTTCTCCGGGTCGCCGATCCACTCCAGTAGCGAGTCCGACTTGACGTTCATCCGGGTGGAGATGATCACCCGGGCGAAGTTGTGCAGCACCCGCGGCAGGAAGCTCGCGTCGATGTGCTTTCCGAAGATGTTCCGGTAGATTTCGACCTCGGTGTTCAGGTCCATGACGTACGGGATGTTGATGAACTCGATCCGGTCCGTGAAGGACTGGACCCCCTCGATGCTCCGCTCGTCCTCCGGGTTCATGAGCGCTATGAAGAGGCTCCTCACGTTCTCCTCGATGTCCTCGACCTTGTGGATCCCTTCGCTTATGATGTTGTGCAGCTCGAGTAACCGCTCCGCGTTGTGCGACTTGACGTCCATCAGGGCGTAGATGCCGTTGTTGGTGCGGGCGAAGTTGGAGAAGATGTACTTCACCTCGTTGCTGTCGCCCAACAGGTGGTCGATCTTTCTCTGCAGCAGCTCGTTGGTCAGGCTGTTCTGCTTCATCGGCTTGTCGCCCGGGTTGAACACCGTGATCCCTTCCCCGAGCCTGCGGTTGAAGCGGCGGGGGCGCACCTTTATCATCTGGAACAGGTCGGCCGGGTCCTCCAGCCTCGCCGAGAGCGCCTGGAACAGGGAGCTGCAGATGGTGCAGGGAGAATCCTTGAAGACCCAGTCGTACTCCTTCTCGGTGAAGAGCTGCCACTTGAAGGCGTCGTTTTGGAACAGGTCGTCGAAGAAGGCCCGGCGCTGCCCCTTGTCGATCATGAGGAGCGGGCTGTCGTGGGAGGGGCAGTGGATCTCGACCACATCGCTCCCGCGGTTCAGCGCGTTCCTGGCCTCGGCGATCTCGTTCTGGTCCAGCTCGTACTCGTCCAGAAGGTGCGACAGCTTATCCATGAAGGCGCCCACCTGCTGGTCCTTGAACTTGGCGAGGATGCGGCGGTCCAGATGCCAGACCACCTCGTAGCACCTGCCGTCCTCGGTGTTGGCGTACTCCTCGAACTTGAGCAGCAGGTTGTTCAGGAAGGTGCTCTTCCCCGAGCCGGGCGGCCCCTCGAAGATGTAGATCTTGTTCTGGCGCGCCCCGCTCTTCATGGCCGCCACGTGTTTCAGCAGGCGGTTGGCGAACAGGCGGTCGGCAAAGAAGGGACGGTCCGAGTTCTCGACGAAGAGCCTGCGGCAGTCATAGTTGGCGAAGTTGATCGATTCGAGGTCGCCCGGGTACTCGTCCGCCATTTCGCTGACGGAGCTCTGCACCATGTCGTGGAAGAGCTGGAAGACGTTGCGCATGACGGCGGCGGGTCGCTCGGCGACGAGCTGCATGAACTCCTGGAAGGAGAGGGTGCCCCCCTTTTCCCGCTCGACGATGGTGCGGCTTAACTGTTGTAGTACCGTATCGATGTCTGGCATATGGTTTCCCGCCTGTCACAGCGCCTTTCTGTTCAAGGTCTTGTCCTTCATGGTGTAGAGCACCCGCTGCCAGGTGATCTCCGCCTCCTCGCCCCCTTCCCTGCCGGCTCCCCCGCGGGGCGACTCCAGCACCGCTTCGCTGGTCTCCAGCTGCACCTCGCCCCCCCAGAGGAACTCGATGCCGACCATCGTGTTGGCGATGTACTCCTGCACCAGCTGCTTCCCCTCGAAGTGGTGCACGAGGTAGAGCGCTCCCCCCATCCCCCGCTCCGGGGCGATCTCGATATGCGGGGGGTGGTACAGCGAGGCGAGCACCATGTCGCGGTACTCCGCGGCGTCCCGGCTCTTGACGTAGTACTGCCAGACCATGCGCTGCGGGTCGAGCCGCTTGCCGGTGACGAACAGGTCGTGGCGGTCCGTGAAGTCCTGGTCCACGAAGTACTTGATGAAGAGGTAGTCGGAGAGGTCCGCGCGCAGCCGGAAGATGAACTCGTCCCCGCGCCCGGCGCCGCTGTCGTACTTTTTCCTCCCTTGCGCGTCGGTCATGCGCTGGTACTGGTAGTCGGTCTTGCCGAGGTCGCCCGCCTCCTTCAGGAAGGCGATGAGCCGCATGCCGAGCGCGTAGGGGTTCATGCCGACCCGCGGCATCGCGGTCACCCCGGCATGCACGCGGGCGAAGTCGACCTCGTGTCCGCGGATCCTGTCGTCCACCAGGAAGAGCTTCTCGTGCCAGTAGCTCGCCCACCCCTCGTTCATGATCTTGGTGCGGATCTGGGGCTGGAAGAAGATGGAGGTCTTGCGCACCACCTCGAGCACCGAGCGCATCCAGACGTTCTCGTCGCGCGCCAGGAACTCGGAGTTTTCCACCAGGAAGCGGAGCAGGTCGTGCCGCTCCGTGTGTTTCACCCCCGCGCTCTTGGCGAAATGGGCCTCCATCTCCGGGTACTTGGCCACCACATCGGCGAAGAAGTGGCGCTCCCCTTCGGCTCCGTGAGCCGCGATGCTCTCGTTGTACCGGGCCACCTCCTTCAGGTATTCCCCGATCGGGAGCTTCTTGACGATCTGCAGGAAGACGTCGAAATAGTAGTTGAGCCGGCTGGAACAGGAGGCCGTGCTCGGGGCGAGCAGGGGGGAGAGTTCGGCGTGGTAGCCGACCAGGTTATCGATGGAGCGGGCAAACTCGATGATGTAGTCGACCCAGCGCCCCTTCTCGGCGCGCAGCTTCGCGATCACCCTCTTGTCGGAGAGCGCCTGCCCGGTGAAATCGTACTCCCAGGTGTGACGGAAGCAGTGGTTGTTCTGGAAGAAATCGATATGCCCCAGCACGTGGTAGAAGATCATCACGTTGAGCCAGTCCGGGTTGTTGTCGTTGTAAAAGGAGATGGCCGGACGGGTGTTGATGACCGTCTCGTACGGGTTGTGCGGGTAAAGCTCGTACTCGCCCTTCCCCCTCAGCACCTCCACGTCGTGGACCCAGTAATCGTAGAGGGTCGGGATCATCACCTTCGGGGAGAGCTCTATCAGGTCCCGGTTGGTGACGATGTACTCCAGGCTCTCGTCGGTGAAGGAGAGCCCGGCCGCGCGTGCGCGCACCTTGCACCCTTCCATGATCTGCTTGGTATGCTGGTCGATCAGTTCCATGACTGCCTCTCTACGAGATCAGCTTCCTGATCCCGTCGATCACCCGCGGCTCTTCGGCGTCCTCCGTCATGACGTCCATCCTCAAGAGGTCCGGCTTGTCCCGCAGAAGCCCCGAGTTTTCCAGGTAGCGTGCCACCTCGGTCCACTGGGTGCCGCTGTGCTCGGCGATGGTGACCCCCATCCGGCTCACGTAGGAGAGTATCCGCACCAGCTCGGGAATCGACTTGTCCCCGCCGGTGTCCCAGTCGTCGCCGTCGGTGCCGTGGAAGACGTAGATGTTGTAGTCGGAGGCCAGATTCTCCTTGGCGACGATCTCGTTCACCAGCTTGTAGGCGCTCGCCACCTCGGTCCCCCCGGCCACCCGGGAGTTGTAGTAGGTGTGGAAGTCGGGAACCTCCTTCGCCTCGGTGTCGTGCAGGATGAAGCGTGACTCCACCTGCCCCGCGTACTGGTACAAAAGCCAGCTGTAGATCATGACGTGCTGGGTCGCCACCAGTTCGGTCACCTTCCCCGCCATGGAGCCGGAGTAATCGCGCAGGAAGAAGACCATCGCCTGCGGCTCGTAATCCTTCTCCTTGGAGAAGACCCGGTACACCTTGTCCCTGGGCGAGATGAGGAAGCGGGTCGGGTCGATGTCGGAGAGATCGGGCAGGTTCCCCAGCGCGATGTTGGTCTCCACGATCTTCCGGAGGGTCACCTTCTTGTCCAGCACCTGGCCGCTTCCCCGGTTGCGGTCGGTCAGGTCGTAGACGTAGCGGGTGAAGGAGCGCTTCTTCCCTTTCTCGCGCAGGTTCGGGAGCTTGAACTGCTCGGTCAGCACCCGGCCCAGCTCGTAGGCGGAGGCATCCAGCTCGTGGGCCTCACCCTCGCCCTGCCCGGGGCCGGCCCCCGGCTCCTCGCCGGTCTCCCTCACCTTCTGCTCGCCGATTACCTCTCCCTCTTCCCCCTTGCCGGAGCCGCCGGTGGAGCCCCCCTCGCCCGGAGGGCGGACCGTCGGGTCATGGACGAACTTCTCCTCCTCGGTCGAGGGGACCACGACGATCTTCCCCTTCCCCCCCTTGCCAGGCTTGATCAGCCGGCCGACCCGGATCTTGCGGGGGAAGCCGTCCTGTTCGCGCTGCCGGTCCCTCTCCAGGAGCTCGTCCAGCGCCTTCATCTGGCTGAGGTAGGGATTTTGCATCCTCTCCTGGTCCTGCAGCACGGCCAGGTCATGCCAGGCATAGACCCCCCGCGAGAAACCGGGAAACGGCCCGCCGGCATCGCCGGTGCGGATCTCCCGGTGCTCCGGGGCGGCAAGTTCCGCCCTGAAGCGCGCGAGGCTCGCGGGATCCAGCCCCTTTCGTTCCAGCTCTTCCAGATATTTTTCGGGATCTTTCATG
>DATCHY010000477.1:0-4639 GCA_036508065.1 Geomonas sp.
GGGCTAGGGGCTAGAGACTAACTCTGAAACTCTGAAACTCTGAACTCTGAACTCTGAACTCTGAACTCTGAACTCTGAACTCTGAGACTGGAATCGCAAGCTGTAGTGTAGCGTTACGAGCAACGCGGTTGCGGGTGAGTGGTTTGCTGTGTCAGCTGGAAGGCGGTGTGCCTTTCCTTCTGCCCTTGTGCCCCTCGCCCTTGGCCCTTGGCCTGGGAGAATATACAACATGTTTCATAAAGTGCTTATCGCCAACAGGGGCGAGATCGCCCTCAGGATCATCAGGACCTGCAAGGAGATGGGGATTAAGACGGTTGCCGTCTACTCCACGGCTGACAGCGAGTCGCTCCATGTGAAGCTTGCCGACGAGAGCGTCTGCATCGGCCCCGCGCCGAGCCTTTCCAGCTACCTGAACATAAACGCCATCATTTCCGCGGCGGAGTTGACCGATGCCGAGGCGATCCACCCGGGCTACGGCTTTCTCTCGGAAAACGCGGCCTTCGCCGAGATCTGCGAGAACTGCGGCATCACCTTCATCGGCCCCTCGGCCGAAAGCATGCGTATCATGGGCGACAAGATCAGCGCCCGGCAGGCGGTCATCAAGGAGGGGGTACCGATCCTCCCGGGGACCAAGGAAGGGGTGCACGACGTAGCCGAGGCTATCCGCGTCGCCAAGCAGATCGGCTTTCCGGTGATCATCAAAGCCACGGCCGGCGGCGGCGGGCGCGGCATGAAGATCGTTCATTCCCCCGCAACGCTTCCCAACGCCTTCGCGACCGCACGGGCAGAGGCGCAGGCGGGCTTTGGCAACCCCGAGGTCTACATCGAGCGCTACTGCGAGAGTCCGCGCCACGTCGAGATTCAGATTCTTGCCGACAAGCACGGCAACGTGGTGCACCTGGGCGAGCGTGACTGCTCCATCCAGCGCCGCCATCAGAAGGTGATCGAGGAAGCCCCCTCCACCGTGACCACCCCGGAACTCCGGGCACGCATGGGCGAGGCCGCGGTCCGGGCCGCGAAGGCGGTCAACTACAACAGCGTCGGAACCATGGAATTCCTGGTCGACAAGAACAACGACTTCTTTTTCATGGAGATGAACACCCGCGTGCAGGTTGAGCATCCGGTCACCGAGATGGTCACCGGCGTGGACGTGGTCAAGGAGCAGATTCGCTCCGCCTTCGGCCTCAAGCTGCGCTACACCCAGGACGATATCAAGATCAAGGGGCACGCCATCGAGTGCCGGATCAACGCGGAGGACTCGGTGAAATTCACCCCGTCTCCCGGCAAGATCACCGACTACCACACCCCCGGCGGGCTCGGAGTGCGCGTCGACTCCTTCGTCTACACGAACTACACCGTGCTGCCGCACTACGACTCCCTGATCGCCAAGCTGATCGTGCATGCCGACACCAGGGAAGAGGCAATCAAAAGGATGGCGCGGGCGCTCGACGAGTACATCGTCGAGGGGATCAAGACCACCATTCCGTTTCACAAAAGGATCATGGCCAACAAGGACTTCATCGAAGGTTACATAGACACCGGCTTCATCGAAAGGCTGGTACTGGAGTAACTATGGACTTTCCCGAAGAGCTGAAATATAGCAAGGAGCATTTCTGGGTGCGTATCGAGGATGACCGGGCAGTCATCGGCATCACCGACTACGCACAGGCGGAACTGGGCAACATTACCTCCGTCGAACTGCCCGCCGTCGGCGACGAACTGGAGCAGGACGACTCCTTCGGCTCCATCGAGGCGAGAAAGACCGTGGCCGAGCTCTATTCGCCGCTCACTGGAACGGTGCTGGAAGTGAATTCCGAACTCGGCAACGCTCCCGAGTTCGTGAACGACGACCCGTACGACGCCGGCTGGCTGGTGGTCATCGAGGTCGCCGACGCTGAGGAGATGAACCTCCTGATGTCGGCGGAGTTTTACGAGGACTACGTCTCAGTGGCGGAGTAAAAATCAGGTTAAGGTTAAGGTTGAGGTTGAGAAAGGTCTTTTTCTTAACCTCAACCCCTGTTTCTAGCTGAGGTTGAGGTTGATAAAGGTTTTTTTCTTAGCCTTAACCTCAACCTCAACCTGTTTCTGGAGTTGAGGCAGTTTTTTTCTTAACCTCAACCTTAGCCTGTTTCCTAGGGGTTTTCCGTGACGCTTAGCATCGGACACATACAATACGCCAACTGCACGCCTATCTTCACCGCACTCTCCGCACATTTCGACTGCTCCGGCTACAGATTCGTGACCGGCGTGCCGGCCCGGCTGAACGCCATGCTGAGATCGGGCGCGCTCGACCTGAGCCCGTCCTCCTCCATCGAGTACGCCATGGCGCACCAGGACTACTGCCTGCTCCCGGATCTCTCCATCAGCGCGATCGGACCGGTGAAGAGCGTCTTCCTCTTCTCGCGCGTCCCGATCGAGGAACTGGACGGCTCGGCCATCGGCCTGAGCGCCGAATCCGACACCTCGGTGAACCTCTTGAAGGTCCTCCTGGCCCGGCAGTACGGCTTCCGCAACTCCTTCGAGCGCACCTCGCTGCCGCTCTCCGAGGCGCTCACGCACTACCCGGGACTCCTGTTGATCGGGGACGCCGCCCTGAAGGGTGCCGCCGCTTCGGGACCCTACCATGTCTACGACCTTGGGGAGCTCTGGCACCGCTTCACCGGGCTCCCCTTTGTCTTCGCGCTCTGGATCGTGCGGCGCGATGCGGCACGTGCCAAGGGCGCCGAACTCGCGGCGCTGGGACGCGACCTGGTCGCGGCGAAAAAACTGGCCTACGACTCCTACGCCGAGATAGCCGCCACCTGCCTGGAGCGGTCGTGGCTCGGCGCCGGGGAACTGGTCGATTACTGGCGCACTATTTCCTACGACCTCACTCCGGCCCACCTCGAGGGTGCGCGCTGCTTTTTCCGGCACGCCTTCGAGATGGGGCTGATCCCGACGCAGCCTGAGCTGCGCTTTATCGACGAGCTGGCCCTTTAATCGGAGGGGGAATGCCCAAGGGGCGAAAAGAAGGCGGATCTCGCCCTGTACAGCGCCAAGGAGCAGGGGAGGGGTTGCTACCGGAGTACAGCTGCCTAATGGATCCAGAGGGGGTTCCGGAGCTTAAGGCGGCGCGAGAATCAATCAAGGCATAGAACGCTGATCAAATCTCAAAGCCTCACCACAGAGGACACAGAGAAACACAGAGAGGATCACAGAGGAAATCTAAACAAAGGCTGAGGTCTTTGTTTTAAAGTTAAATCAGATTTTGATTTTCCTCTGTGCGCCTCGGTGTATCTACTCTGTGTACCTCTGTGGTGAGGCTTTTATGCTTTGGGATGCTTGTGATTGATCAACTGGTGTGAATAGTTACGAGTGTCCATCGGTTTAGATGGAGCCTTCCCGCTTTCTCTTGAGGTAATCGGAGAGGATCTTGCCGTGGTCAAAGCAGAGCTGCTGCGGCAGGGAATCGACCGGGAAAACTGCCAGTCCGGCAGCATCGTCTCCCGCCTGCGGCGTCCCGGTGCCTTTGGCCACATAGACGGTAGAGATGTTGTGGCTGCGCGTATCCCGCGCCGGATCGGAGTAACAGCCGAGCAGCCGCAGATCGGTCACCGCGAGGGAGGTCTCTTCGAGGCTTTCCCGCAGCGCGGCGCTCTCCAGCGACTCACCGTAGTCCACAAACCCTCCCGGAATCGCCCAGCCGTACGGCTCGTTGCGCCGCTCGATCAGGACAATGCCCTCGGGAAGCTCGATGATGACGTCAACGGTCGGCAGCGGGTTGCGGTACTCCTTGACCTTGGCTCCGCAGGCGGGGCAGGCGAGATAATGAAAGGGCATGGCTCTCCTTGGTCTGCAGGCAAAGCGATAGCTCGCCGCTTGAAGTCCGGAGTCGGGAAACTTGACGAAAAAAAAGGGAGGACCAGGTTAAGTCCTCCCTTTTCAAAAGTCGCCGGGCGGTGGTTACTTCTTTTTCTTTGCCCCTGCTGCCTTCTTGGATGCCTTCAGCGGGTTCATCTTGGTGTCTTCGGTCTTGAGTTCCACCTTGACGTGTGTGGCGAAGTTGCAAAGACCGGCGGACCATTTCTTTTCCGGAGCCGGGTAGGCGCTGCAGACCTGGCCGATGGTGCCGGAAACGATCCTTTCACAACCTTCGCAATTCTCCACGATAACCTGGCAAGAACCTTCGGTAAAGACGCAACCCTGTTTTCCCCAGAAGGTACACTCGGCACCTGGAATCACTGTTTGACACTGCATGGATAAACCCTCCTCTAATTTCCTCGTAATTCGTTAACTGAAAGGTACTCTACCAATTTCGAAAGAAAAATGTCAACTGTAAAAATTCGCTTCTTTCGGGTTATGCTTGACTCTCGAAAACCTATGCATTAACATTTAGCAATTCTTTGTTCAGGCTGCTCTGCGCGCGGTTTCGGCGGCTTTCGGGTACCCTCGGTGCCGGATCTCTGGCAGGCGGCCATTTAATCTCTCTGGAGGTAGTATGCAGCGGATCACTTTCGGCACTTCTGGCTGGCGCGGCATCATGTGCGAGGACTTCATCTTCGAGAACGTAAAGATCGTCACCCAGGCGATCGCGGACAACGTGAAGGCCTCCGGGGAGGCCGGCAAGGGGGTGATCGTCGGCTACGACTCGCGTTTCATG